>JAJDDL010000051.1 GCA_029260335.1 Phycisphaerales bacterium
AGGCGGGTACCCCATCCAACGATGGTTGTTCCATCATCGGAAATGCTCTGGGCCGAATCCAAACGAGTCCATCCAGTCAGATCCAACCCAAAGTCGTCGATCAGCACGTCCTCTAGCGACCGCATTCCATCGACATCGGTCCATAAGAAGGCCCGACGAACCCCCCCCGCAGAATCAGATGAACCAACCACGGCTTTGCCGTCGGGTGTTACCGCATAGGCGATGCTTGCCTCACCGCCACCGGGAAGGTGGCCGAGCAGTTCGATATCGCCGTCCCACAGAAATGCCTCGATGGCGCCTTGCCCCTGGTCATGGTGTAGATGACCGACGATGAATGAGCCATCCGCGGACACGCCGCGAGCCTGCCCGTTTTCCGACGAAATCTGTGATATCAACCCGTTGACCCACTGGAGGGGAACCTCGAATCCATGGTCTCCGCCATACCCAACAATAACTGTCCCGCTGTCTGAGACATCCAGCGCATGTGATGTGGTACGAAATGACTTGAGTTCGAACATCGGACCCGGAGCTATCCAGCCAAATCCCGCCATCGAGAAGTTCTGACCTATTGAGCCGCCGACTACAAACTCACCAGTCCTCGTGATTCCCTTGCCACTGCTAAACCGATAAGCTCCGTCCGGCACAAATCCGAGCACTTCCAAGCCGCCAGCTTGAGTCCACCGGATGGCCTCAAAGAACCCGTTTGTCTGCATAATGCCAGCGATGGCCAGACCGTCCTTGGAGATCGAAGCGGCACCCGAATGAAGGCCCCGTGGTCCAAGGCCCAGCCCCTCCATGCCGGAATCGACTGTCCAGCGGAATGCTTCCACAAAGCCATTGCCTGAAATTGAGTTCCCTGCGACAACCGATCCGTCGGCGGAAACATCGAACGCGAATGATTGCAGTTGATTCGTCGGGAGGTTGGACGGCAGGTGGCCCAGACCGGAGAATCCGGGAGGCTCGGCGACCACGACGAGGCCAGCGGCGAGCGAAAGGGACAAGAACACGGCAAGCACAGAACGCATGGCCCATCCCCCTCTCTGGTCATGGTTGACAAATGCAGGGCAACACACCCCAGTCGGTACCATAACGGGTTTTGGCCATAGAGAGGTAGAGCCAATAGCGGGCTCAAGCGAGTTTTTCTGGATAACTCACCCATGACGTCGTGCGGAGACAATCCCGATCGGGCTAGAGATAGTGGCTTTCCCTACCTTTTGCTCGCCGCGCTAGCTGCTATGACGGTCGGCTTTGCTGTTCGCAAGATCTGGGATGTCGACTACTGGTGGCAACTCAAGACCGGCCAGTGGATCGCTCGTCACGGCATGATCCACCAGGAGCTCTTTACATGGTCTCGTGCCGGCACGCCTCGCCAGGAATCTGGCTGGCTCTACTGTCTCGGGCTCTACAAACTTGAATCACTTATCGGGCCCTCCGGTCTTGTCATCGTCAAGGCCATGGTGGTCGCTGCGACCCTCGCGATCATGCTCTCCATCGCCCGATTCCGAACTCGCCCGATTCTGGTGGGTCTCTTCGCCGGAGTGACGATCATCGCGTCCAGCCAGCGATTTGCTCTGCGACCTGAGACGCTCTCGTACCTCCTGTTCGCGCTCATGCTGCTCATTGTCGCGCGAGCAAGATGCGCCAATACGCGATGGGTTGTCGCTTTGCCGATCATCCAACTGTTTTGGGTCAACGTGCACAGCTATTTCCCGCTCGGGCTTGGCATCGTTGCGCTGTGGGCGCTCGATGAGCTTGCCCGCCAGGAGAAAGGCAATCGCTCGCGATGGCGCACTGCACTGATCACTCTTGCAACTACGTCCGCTGCTTGCCTTGCCAACCCATATGGTCTGAGGTTTCTTCTGATTCCCGTCGACCAACTCGCGTACATGATCGGCCAGTCACGTTCGACATCGCTCATTCTCGTCGTTGCGTCTGTGGCGAGCCTTTCGGCGATATTTGTCTTCTGGCGCATGCCAGCTCTGCGGCGGAGTCGGGCCGGACTCGTCTCGTTGGTTTCGCTAATTGTGATTGTCATAGTGTTGCTAACTCTGCGAGCCTCTGAGGCTATCACGCTGGTTCGCTCGCTCTGGACTCCACCGGATCACGTGGTTATCACCGAGCTCATGCCGCCTCTGGCGATCCGTGGCTCCTTCGCGGCGATCGACGCCTACAGGATCATTCTGGTGGTCACGCTCATCGTTGGCATGGCGGCGTTTCGCAAGCTCGACGCCTACTGGGCTGTGCTCACTGGCTCCATGCTGCTTGTCTCCGTGTTCTCTGTCAAGCACATTGAGCTGTTTGCGCTGGTTGCAATCCCGTTCGTGGCTCTCCATGCACCCTATCCAAGGTGGTTCTTGACCCGGTTCGATCGTTCCTGGACCCGGATGATTGGCGTGTCCACAGTTTGTGGAGTTTGTCTGTTCATGACGCGCCAACTCGTTACGGATCGTCACTGGATTCATCAAGGAGATAGCAATCAGTTTGGGATCGGGATCGCTCAGCAGGTATTCCCGACGGTTGCCGCGGAGTATCTCGACACGCTGGGATCTCAAGCCGAGCCAATATTCAATACATACGGGCTCGGGGCCTATCTTCTGTATCGAGACCACCGAGTGTTCATCGATCCTCGCGGCGCTGCAGGAATCGTGGATCTTTATGTCAAGATGCTAGGCGAGAAGTCAGTCTGGATGCGCGTCGTGCGACGCCGCGACATCCGTTGCTGCGTGATCGACACAACGGAGTTCCGGTTCATCCGGGCGTTGCAGGCGACCGGTGACTGGCGCATAACCCACGCGGATCCCGTAGCAGTCGTGTTGCTCCGTCGCGATACGCTCACCGAGATACCACGCCTCACCAATGAGCCCGAGTGGCTCGCCGAGATCGAGCAGGTACTCGGCTCAGCCGACACGAAGCCGGGCCCGCTCTCGAGGATCACAAATCCGTATCCCTTTTTGTCCGCCGCGGGAGTTGCCCGCATCCTCGGTTTCAAAGACGCCGCCGCAGATCTTACCGCTCAAGCTCGGCTCGCATATCCGGCGCTGTTTCGGTCTCAATCATCTCGCACGGAGGAATAGCCGGGCCACGTACGGCGATCCGGAGAGCATGCCGGAGTGCTCGCGCGAAGACGCGTAACCCGACAATGAGGTCCCGCCGACGTGAGACATGCATCCAATAGCCGTCAGCAGCGACATACCAGGTGTTGCGTGCCGGAGCCCACACCTCCGGTGCGTCGCGAGCGATAACCACCGCGTATGGTGGTCGAACTCCGCTCAGCACACGGATCATTGCGAGTATGGCGTTGCGCCAAAGCCCGCCCACTGGGCGCGATTGCGGCATGTGCCAACAGCGTTCATTGTGTGAGACGCGCGAGAGAGCGTCAGCCAACGCTCTTCGCGTGGGCGAGGCGACAGTCTCGGAGCTCTCGATGAGTACCGCATCCGATGCCCCCGCGACAGCGGCAACGTCTCCGCCCAGTTCGTCGAGGGGCATTATCTCGTGTTTGGGCACAGGCGGATCGCCCTGGCCGGTCATCATCACTCGGGCGGCGTCCCGCAGCCCGCAGATGTGCAGTTCCGCCAAATCACGACGCCCCATCAGCGCAAGCCCCGTCGTGCGACCGCATTCAAGCAGCGCGCGTCGAAAGCGAACGCGCCACCCAAGTCTGAGCGCGTCGATTGGGCCGAATCCATTCCGGGCCTGGTAGTACCGCCCGCGCCCGGGAAACAGACCCGGTGGATGCGTCACCTTCGACTCCCGCTCGATCGCGATTGGACCGGCAACTCGTGCGAGGGCAAGGCACCAGAGAATGTCGTCGCAGTTGAGGAAGATCTGGGGCATGAGACCGGACGACCGTACCGCTTCGGCTCGCACAAGTAGGCTGCAAGCCGCCGCGTAATCGGGCACATCAAGCTCGGAGTTGGGGTCTACTGGTAGATAATGCCCCCAACGCCGATCGATGCGACCACCAGCTTCGTAGACCTTCCCGTTGCTCGGGTTGACGAGAACCGAACCCACGCCAGCGAGGTCCGGGTGTGAGCACGCGTGATTCACGAGTTCAACGAGTGATCGCTCATACAGACCTACATCGCTATCTAGTAGCCAGAGAAAGTCAGTATCCTCAGCGAGAGCCGCGCGAAGCCCAGCGTTGAACCCGCCGGAACCACCAGTGTTGCTCGATAGCCGGATCACGCGAATACCGTCGTGAGCTATCACCGGTGGGGTCGACGAGTTGTCGACAACGAGCACCTTGATCTCCAACCCGTCCACGTGAAGTTGACGAATATCGACGAGCAATGCCGCGAGTTCGTCGGGTCTGTTGAACACCGGAATAATCACCGTCACCATAGGATTTGTGCGCATCATGAATCCCGTCCCCGCCTTGGGATCATCACTGCGACGAGGCGCCACACTACGAGGCGGTTTCTCGGCACGCCCTGCGGAAGCGGCTTCGGACGAGTTGTGAGTCCCTTTAGTGCGCCCCCAATTGCCTGCATGAGCGCTGCAGGCCGACCCAACCCGCGCCGTCCAATGTCTGCGAGCGCCAATACGACGAGCGGTGCCCCTGGAAGCAGACCGGCATGCCGCCGGATAAGCCATACCCGATTCCTCGCCGCGAGATGAAACCAGGCGGGTGGACGCCTTTGAGACGTCGGGCTGAAGTGTTGGACCCGCAGTGATGGATCCAAAACGATCTGACGCTTCGATGCGAGGAGTTTTAGGGCTAGATCGGTATCGTTGACGTAGAGAAAAAACGAACCCTCAAATCCTTGCACGCGCATCCAGTCGGCCCTGCGGACCACAAAGCCCGCGATCAACAAGGGCCAGCGCTCTCGCATGCCGGAGTCATCGCTGCGGAGTGGAAACTCGCTCATTCCTAGTGCATCAACCGGATTCAATGCGACCGCGCCAACTTCCGGCCGCGCCGCGAGACAGGCCAACGCCCCCCGGATTGCTCCCGGCTCAGGGCACGCGTCGTCATCGAGCACCAGGACGTAGTCAGTCTTTAGCCGGGCGACGGCGTCGTTGTACCCCTCGACGCCGTCATTGCTGTCCCGTCGATGGATGGTGACTCGAGGAAACCGCTTTTCCACTGCCATGGCAGTTCCGTCCGAAGACGCGTTGTCGATCACGACAATCGGTGCATTGGCCAGATCGAAATCGTTCGCGATGAGTCCGAGCGTTTCGAGAAGTCGCTCGCGCCGGTTGTAGCTCGCAATTGCCACGCCGATCGATGACATTGTTATGCAACGTCCCGTACCGAGTCACGCAGCAACCGGACAAGCAGCAAGCCAACCAACAGCGCAAACGCTGCCCAGCCGAGCATCAACAAGACTGAATCGAAGGTGGGAAGAGACCCACCGAGCATTACTCTCCGGCTGGCCTGGATGAACGGGTATATCGGATTCCGCTCAACAAACCAACGGACCCGATCGGACAGCGCTGCCGCGTCGTAGCAGATCGGGACTGACCAGAATCCCACCTGGAGCCCGAGGCTGACGAGATGGCGCACGTCTCGAAAGAACACGTTGAGCACGGAGAATACCAACCCGATCCCGAACGCGAACACGCCAAACAGGCCGACGGGAACCACGATCGAAAGCCACGCGATGCTCGGCTGAACACCAACGAATACAAGAAATACCGCCAACACTAAGAGTCCCACGAAAACGGTGAGCCATTCTGCGAGCACCCTGGCCCCGACAACCAACTCTTCGGGGACTGGACAAACTGTCGACGGACGAGATCCGCTCAAGCCAGCCGTGCCCCGCGAGATTGAACGACTAAATGCTTGCCACGGCAGGAGCGCGGCGCACAGAAATGCCCAGTACGGCAACTCCGGATACGCCGCCTTGCTACGCGTGAACATCTGGCCGAGGATGATGCTGTAGATCAGGAGCATGCCCAGAGGGCGCAGGATGTTCCAGAGCACACCTGCAAGCGACCCTACGTACTCCGCGTGCATCTCTCGGCGCGCCGAGTGCAAGAGATACATGAGCATTCTTGCTTGACGATGCTGATTCATCGCGATCCTCGAAGCATATTGCGATAACTCTTGAGGACTTGGTCCACCGGGCCCGTGTCGCGGGTTTCACCGCCCCAGAGAACCATCGCGCGATCGCACAGCTCACGCACAATACTCAGATTGTGAGTTGCGACTACCACCGTTGTCCCCTGTTCGCGCATCGCCTTGAGCCGGCGGGCACACCTCTCGCGGAACTGGGCGTCGCCCGCACCCAGCACCTCATCACAAAGAAGGATGCGAGGGCGTACCGACGAGAGCACGGAGAAAGCGAGCCGAGCGCGCATGCCCCGGCTATAGGTACGCACTGGGCGATCAAGGAACTCGCCCAAATCCGCAAACTCCGCGATTTCCTCGATCGAAGGGAGTCTTTGACCAAGGATCGATCCAATCTGCAGGCGCATCTCTGCGATGTTGCGCCGGCCTGAGAGCAGTCGATGGAAGGTGTTGAGCTCGGTCATCGCCGCCACCGTGCCGTCAACGCGTATTTCTCCTTGTGTCGGGCTAATGAATCCCGCGAGCAATCGCAGCAGGGTGGTCTTCCCGGCACCGTTTGGCCCCAGAAGCGCGAGCGCTTCCCCTTTTTCTACCGCGAGGCTCACAGAGCTTAACGCAGGAACTGAGTCGTGGCACTGAACTCGTCCGAGCGAGATCCATTCTGCGATTCGCTGCGCCGGATGGCGGTAGACCCGGAAGACTTTGCTGAGGTTTTGCGATTCGATCGCCAACTCTGACATGCACACCCCACGATCGCTTGTGTATCGGAGTCAAGCTCCAGAGCGATACGCTCGATTGAATACTATCCTTGAACGAGTTTGGATGTCGAGGAGATCTCACTTGGGCCATGACGATCTGAAAGCCCCGCGCCGAGCAGCTACGGTGTATATCTCGGTCATCATGCCATGCCTGAATGAGGCGGAGTCGGTCGCAGATTGCGTCAAGGAGGCGCGCTCGACGCTCAATCGGCACGGCTGGTCAGGTGAGGTCGTGGTCGTCGATAATCTGAGCAGTGATGCATCGGCGCTTGTCGCCTCTGCAGCGGGTGCGAGGGTTGTGCGAGTTGAGCAGCGAGGATATGGCAGCGCGATTCGAGGCGGAGCGAACGCCGCTCGCGGCGAAATCCTCGTTATTGGCGACGCAGACGGCAGCTATGACTTCGGCGAGATCGCGCCCATGGTTGACGCGATCGATCGCGGTGCCGACCTTGTCGTTGGCTCACGATTCAAGGGCCGGATTATCCCAGGGGCGATGCCCTGGCTCAATCGCTGGGTCGGCAACCCCTTGCTTACATCACTCGGGCGTCTGCTCTTTCGAGTTCCAATCACCGATTTCCACTGCGGCCTTCGAGCGGTCCAAGCCCACAAGTTCTCTCGTCTTGGGCTGATCACTACTGGTATGGAGTTTGCCACGGAGATGATCGTTCGCGCGCGGCGCGCCGGGCTCCGCATCGAGGAGGTTCCGGTCACGCTGCGTCCCGACGGACGCGGGCATCCGTCCCATCTCCGGCCATGGCGAGACGGCTGGCGACACCTCCGATTCATGGCCTTGCTAGCACCGACCTGGACTCTTATCCTGCCGGGATTGGTGATGCTTCTTTGCGGGATCCTCCTCGGGTCGCTTGTGCTCCTCGGTCCCATTCAGATCAACGCAACAACGCTTGGCGTCCACACACTGATTTGCTCTGGCGCTGCATCCATCGTGGGACTTCAGACGCTTCACCTCGGCATCGTCATGCGCTTTGGCGCCGGACACCGGCCCCAGCCCGACTCCATAATTGATCGGCTCATTCGTGGTGCGACGCGCCTCGATACCTGTGGCGTAGCCGGGTGCATGGTCGTGCTGGTCGGCCTGCTGCTCATCGGGTTGGTCTTAGTTCGCTGGGCCGGGCAGGACTTCGGCTCGCTCCCCATGGAGGAGACGCTTCCATTCGTCGTGGTCGGCGCATCGCTTTTGTGCATGGGCGTTCAGTTGATATTCACGGGGCTTTGCTCGGATATGTTCAGGGAACGTCTCCGCGTTGGGGAAGAACCGCCGGCCTCACGAGAGTTCACTGTTGAGCAAGGCGAAGAATGCCCCGGATCCTCTTGATCAACTGGTCTTCGATCGCGACCGGAGCGACGAGTGGCGGCGGTGTCGGCGGCTATTGCCGCGCCCTCGCGCTCGAACTCGTTCGACGTGGCGCCGAGGTGACCTATCTCTCTAGTGGCAGGACCCTCACGAAGAGAGGTCGCCGATGCCGTGTGCTCGCGCGACCAGAATGGGGCGGGATGCGGGTTATCGAGATCGTCAACTCACCCGTACGTGCACCGAGCCGGCTGCAGTGGAACGACCCCAGCGCGGAGATCAAGAGCGAGGTATTGGAGCGTGTGTTCGAGGAACTCATTGATCGGATCTCCCCAGACGCCATCCATTTTCACAACATTGAAGGCCTGACCGCAGGCTGTCTCGAGCGGGCCAGCCAGTGGGCGCGAATGAGCGGTGCCCGCGTGCTCGCCTCGATTCACAACTACCACTGCCTGTGTCCGCAGGTGTACTTGCTCCACGAAGGGATCGATCCATGCACCGATTTCGACAACGGTCACGCGTGTGTCTCCTGCCTCCGCACATGCGCAAACTCCGAGAGCACACCAAGAGCAGAGACGTTGCCGAAGCACATTGGCCCGCTCTACCGCGCGTGGAGTTCGACCGCGGCGAGCGAAGCCCAGAAGGAGGGAAGTCTCGGCTGGGTGCCTCTGGACAACGAGCACTTGATCGCACCCAAATCTCTACTAGAACCGAATGAGTTTGGTCACCGTCGGCAAGCCATGATTTCGGCGCTGGCCCATTGCGACAAAGTTCTCGCCGTTTCAAGCAATGTGCGCGATGCGCTTGTCGCGAATGGGCTCGATCCGGAGAATATCGACGTCGATCCAATCGGGACTGATATGACGCGTTTCGCCCGGGGGCGGAGACGAACGGCACCTTTAGTTGGGCCACTTCGATTGCTCTTCCTAGGGTACGGTGTGTTCCCAAAGGGGCTCGACCTGCTCGCCGATGCGCTCGGCGCAATGGACGACGCGGTGCTCTCCCAACTCTCGCTCACAGTCCACGCCCCCAAATGCTCGGCTCGAGTCCAGCGGCTGCTTGGTAGTCTCCAGGATCGTTTTGCGGCGTTTGATCTCCGGAGCGAATATAGGTTTGGTGACATACCTGCGATCTGCGACGCGCACGACGTGGGCATTGTTCCCTCGGTGTGGATGGATCCGGCCCCCCAGACGGTACTGGAGTTCCGTGCCTGCGGCTTACCCGTGATCGGCGCGAGTCTTGGAGGAATTCCAGAACAGATCAAGGAGGGAGTCGACGGCTTCCTCTTCCAAGGACGCGACCTTTCCGATCTCTCACAACTGCTCCGCACGTTAACAACAGAACCACAACGGGCCCGCGCGTTGAGAGGCAAGGTGCGCCCGCCGCTCGGCATCGCCGAACACGCCTCCGCCATGCTCCGGCGGTATCAGGATCCCGAACCCCCTACCGCTCAGGTGCGATCCAACGAAGGGGAGATCATCGCGATCGTCCCAACCTACTCACGCTACGAAGTCCTGCTGAAGACGCTCCGCGCGATTGAGCAGCAGAATACCAACCGGGAAATCAACGTCGTCATCATTGACAACGCGTCGACGGATGACACGATCAACAGGCTTAAGCAAGAACTTGGCGCCAGAGTCGTGGCTCGCAATCTCTCAAACGACCCCGCTCGCCCGGTTTGGTCAGATATCGAAGAAGCTGAAGGCTCTCGATACCTCATCATTGAGAACCAGCACAATCTCGGCGGGAGCGGTGGATTCCACACGGGCCTCACGTGGATCCGACGTGCAAGATCACCGGAGTTCGCTTGGCTCGTCGATGACGACGCCGTGCCAGAACCCGACGCCGCGGGCGAGTTGGTGAAGGTCATGCGTGAGAGTCCCAGGACCGGTCTATGCGCCGCGCGATCGGTGCATCCCGACCGTCCGGAACTCACCCTCGAGTCTACCGTCTATCTCGACCGTGCCAACGGCTGCTACCGAGACGATGCTCCACTGTGGCATCGGCACTACGAGACGTTCTCGCGCTGGATCGATCTGGTCGGTGCGACGCGCGGAGTTGGCGAGTTCACCGGCGCCACACCCTGCGACATTGTGCCAGCCTGCTGCCTGCTCGCACGCTGGGCGGCCGTTGAGGAGGTCGGTCCGTGGCGAGCAGAGTTCTTCATCTATGAAGACGATGCCGAATGGTGCCTGCGATTCGCCGAACGGGGGTGGGACGTGGTTCTGGCGGGCGACGCTGTCGTTCGCCATCTTCCATGGCATGCCAAGCGTAGTTTGGATCAGCGGTTCCGCCTGGACTACTTCCAGACCAGGAACCACCTTGCTCTTCTCGCGCGGCACACTCCGAACCCCGAGCGATCGCGCGTTCTGCGCCAGGTGCGATTCCGCGAGCTCCGGTTGAGTAAGTCATTACTTTGGAACCGCAGCGCTCGCCGGAGCACACTCATTCGCGAGGCCGTGCGTGATGCCTCCATAGGTAGGGCCGGCGCTCGCCGAATCCGTGGGGCCAACTCGCAATCTCTTTCGGCCATAGTCGCTCGCTTTGCGGGACAGCGACTCGTTGTCGCGGTAGACCAAGTTGGCTCGGCGATCGAGGCGCTGAACTTCATGGAGCAATGGGAGATGACAGCCGCGGCATCTGGGGCGGCACCCCCGAAGTGGCTTGTGCTGTACCGCCCACCACTCGCGCTGAAGTCTCTCACCGATCAGATTGGCGCTCGCGAGCACCTGTCACGGGCTCATCAAAACAAATCACTCCGCACGCTGCCCGACTCATGGCGGAGCAGGATTCGACTGGAAACCCACCGGCCGGACAGCGCGATTGTCGTCAATGATCGATTTGCCTCGGCGCTGCTCCGATGCCCAGTCAATATTCACGCCTACCCAGGATCCGATCGCGTCTCGCTTGAGCGTGACGGTCTGTTCCGTCGCACCCGCGCTCGCCTCTCGTGGAGTTGGATCGCCTGGCGATGTAGCTTTCGCGCACGAGTCAATCGACGAACAACGATCGCTGAACCAGCCTGGCCGGTCGACAGTTAGATGCATAGCACTAACGAAATCCAGCACGCGAGGCGAGATTCGAACTGGATGAGACGTAGCTAGCAGAGAGTATTCCGGCCCTTGTCGTTAGCGACTGGATTGGTAACTATGCGGTAGTAGCTGCGAAGCACTCCCTCACGGTGACACCGAATCATGTCGCAAGAGCTGTCGAGGAACGGTCGCAAAATCTCGTGCAGTACCTGCCCGCACAAGACCGCACTAGTTGCCGGACGAGAGATAGTGGTAATGGCAAAGAGGGAACCCTCTTTGCAGGATCTACACACTTGGATGCGATTGGTTGGGCAACTTGCCATGACGAGCCAAATAGGCTTAGCAGGACTCGAACCTTTGACCTCCGCCATGTGACGGCTCTATTCGCAATCCACGACCGCATCGGACCGCAGAGAAACTGGTCAGCCGACCGGCCAGCGCAGGTCAGCCCCCGTTTCAACGCCAAAACGCAGAACGCCGTAACCCCCTCGGGTTACGGCGTTTGCTTGTAGTGGAGACGAGGGGGCTCGAACCCCTGACCTCTTCCATGCC
>JAJDDL010000052.1 GCA_029260335.1 Phycisphaerales bacterium
AGGGGGCTTCGGAGCCATTATGTTGGAACAGGCTGCAGGTGAGCAAGGGGCACAGGGAATGACCGACGAGGCATGGTCGGTTTTGGTAGACGACTCGGAGCGGCCGGTCGTTGTTGTCGATCAGGCGGGCGAGGTGGTGTACGCCAATCGCTCGGCGGCTCGACATGTGGGCCAGAATGATCCGGCAGCGCTCGTTGGTCAGAACATGACCGATGTGTGTGAATCGGAATACGCACAGGAACGCCTGGCTTGTATCCGCGAGGTCGCCGAACGCGGCGAGGCGATCGCTATCGAGGGCATGACCCGCGGTCAGTATCGGCGGACCATCATGCGCCCGATCTCGGCTGAGGAGCCTCGGGTGCTCATGGTGCACGTGCCCGTGCACAAGAGTTCGAATACCAACGGATATGAAGTTCGGCGAGCGGCGGTCGATGACTTTGGGCCGCTCTCCAAACTCACTTCGCGCGAGTTGGAGGTGCTTCGGTTGATCGGCGAGGGCTGCACGACCGCGGAGGTCGCCCAAAAACTGTCTCGATCGGTGAAGACGGTCGAGTGGCATCGGGTGAGTCTGGGCACGAAGCTGGGCGTGACCAATCGCGTGGAACTGGCGCGGATCGCGATTCGCGCGGGGTTGGTGGATATCGAGGACGCGCTCGACGCGGCGACGATTCAGAGCTGATTCCGAGCAATCATCGATTCTTCATCGCATGGTTTAGGCGCTTTGGCCTCGACTCGGCCGTTGTGTCATTCAACGATCCGCCATGAATGACTGGCAGATCGCAGGTGCCGAGGGCGAGCAGATCCTCGGCAACACACACACGCCTCATACACCGGCACGAGGGGTCGTGCTGATTGCGCATGGCTTTCTGGGCTACAAGGACTACGGCATGTTTCCTCGCCTGGCGTCATCGCTCTGCGAGTTTGGATTCATAGCCCATCGATTCAACTACTCACACTCGGGCATGACGAACCAGATCGACACGTTTGAGCGGCCGGAGTTGTTCGAGCGGGATACGTGGCTCATGCATCAGCAGGATTTGGATTGTGTCCTGGCCGCGATCGAGAGTGGCGAACTGGCCGGGAAGGGGCTGCCGTTGGTGCTTGTCGGGCACAGCCGGGGCGGCGTCGATGTGCTGCTTTGCGCGGGCCGGCTGTTCGCCGACGCAAAGACCACCTTGCCCGAGGCTGTCATCACGCTTGCCGCGCCAGACAAGTCCTGTATGTGGGACCGGGAATCCCAGCAGCAGGTGTTGGGCCTGGGATTCATAGAGATGAAATCCAATCGCACCGGACAGACGCTTCGGATCAGCGCCGATTGGCTTCGCGAGCAGCTGGATGACCCCGAGGCACACGATGTGTTGAGCCATGTCGAGCGGATCGGATGTCCGATGCTGGTGATCCATGGGGCGGGTGACCCGACGGTGCCGGCGGCGTGTGCCCGGGCCATCGCGGCGGCTGGGGGAGAGCGAGCCCGGCTGGAGCTGATCGAGGGCGGCGATCACGTGTTCAACACGCCCAATCCCCTGCCTGCCGACTCGGCCTTGAGCCCGCAACTGACAGAGGCTTTGGGGCTCATGGGCCAATTCCTGGATGCGACCCTGGCCTAGGCTGTCGGCGGCTGCAAGGACCGGGCAAGCAAACGATGATCGAGCGTCACGGAGGACGTATGCGCGAGTATTTGGATCTGCTGGAGCGGGTGCTGGAAGAGGGCACCCACAAGATGGATCGCACCGGCACCGGCACGCGCGGGATCTTCGGCGCGAGCCTGCGGTTTGATCTGTCGCGCGGGCTGCCCTTGGTCACCACGAAAAAGGTGCATCTGCGCTCGGTGATCCATGAGTTGCTTTGGTTTATGCGCGGCGAGACCAACGTCGCGAGCCTGCGCGAGAATGGCGTGAGCATCTGGGATGAGTGGGCGGATGAGAATGGCGAACTCGGCCCGGTGTATGGCTCGCAATGGCGATCCTGGCGCGGCGCGGATGGATCGACGATAGATCAGCTCGCCGAGGTCGTTGAGCAGATCAAGCAGAACCCCAACTCGCGTCGGCTGATCGTGAGTGCGTGGAACGTGGGTGAGCTGGCGCAGATGGCGTTGCCGCCTTGCCACATGATGTTCCAGTTTTCGGTGAGTGATGGGAAGCTCAGTTGCCAGATGTACCAGCGCAGCGCGGACCTGTTTCTGGGCGTGCCGTTCAATATCGCGAGCTACGCGATACTGACGAATATGGTCGCGCAAGTCACGGACCTGGGCGTGGGCGAGTTCATCCACGTTTTTGGGGATGCACACATCTATGACAATCACCTGGAGCAGGTGCGTGAGCAACTCGGGCGTGAGCCTCGGGGCTTGCCGACGCTTCGACTGAATCAGCAAGTCCGGGATGTGTTCTCGTTTTCGTTTGAGGATGTGCAGGTGATGGAATACTACCAGCATCAGGCGATTCGGTCGCCCGTGGCGGTCTAGGTCAATTGCTCCGATCTGAGCGGTGCAGCCGCCAAGACCAGATCCACTTCGATACGCTTTGAGCATGATCCTGAGTCTCATTTCTGCGATCAGTGAGAACGGCGTCATCGGGCGCGAGGGCGATCTGCCTTGGCGGCTGCGCGATGACATGAAGTGGTTCAAAGAAACCACGATGGGCCATCCGATCATCATGGGCCGCAAGACGTTTGCATCCAACGGCGGGGTGCTGCCGGGGCGGGCGAACATCGTGGTCTCGCGAACGATGGACGCCCATCAGCCGGGGCTGGAGGTTGCGCGGAGCCTGGGGAACGCGATTGTGCTCGCCAAGAAGCACCTGGCGAACCCTGCGGGGGAGATCTTCGTGATCGGGGGCGCGGGGGTGTATGAGGAGGCTCTGCCTCTTGCCGATCGGATGTACCTCACCAGGGTGCACGCGATCGTCGATGGCGATACGCGCTTCCCCGAGGTCCATTGGGCGGATTGGAATCTCGTGCGGGAAGAGTCGCACGAAGAAGATGATCGCAACGAGTACGCGTTCACGATCAAGGTGTATGAGAGAACTGGGAGTAAGTGATGACGTTGATGCGTGCGATAGCGGCGATGGCGATGGGGGTTCTCATGAGCTTCGGCGCGGGCTGTGGGAGCAGTGTCACTGGATCGTGGACACTCGACAAGGACAAGACGCTCAAGCAAGTGGAAGCGCAGCTCAAAGAGCAGATGGACGACTCGCCGCTCGCCGAGCAGATGATCGCGATGGCGAAGGGTCAGATAGAAGCGATGGAACTC
>JAJDDL010000053.1 GCA_029260335.1 Phycisphaerales bacterium
CGAATCAACGCGACACGCTCGCGGCTCATCCAATCGGGCATGAAGATGCGCACCGGATGACCCAACGCCTTGCCCAACGCCGCAAAGGCGATACCCGTGTTGCCGCTGGTTGCCTCGGCGATCGTCGCCCCCGCACGCAACGCCCCGCTCTCATAAGCCCGAGCCATGATCCACAGCG
The DNA here is from genome assembly GCA_029260335.1 of Phycisphaerales bacterium. GTDB lineage: Bacteria > Planctomycetota > Phycisphaerae > Phycisphaerales > UBA1924 > S146-42. Next base: position 179 of record JAJDDL010000053.1, read on the forward strand.
CCATGCGATCCTTGACACTGCCAGTCATGTTCTTCTGCTCGTATTTGGCGAACAAAGCCCGGCGCTTGCCGCGAGATTGATACTCAATCTCGATCAAGGGTGTGGAGCCCACCATCGCCTCAAGCGCTAGCAGCTCCCGCGGTGCGTCGATCTGTGCCAACGGCGAAGAGGCGACGACCATAAGCTACACCCCTGAAGCGATCCATTCCTTCGCCTCATCTTCTTGATCAGGTGAGAAGAAACGTACCTTGGCGTCGGTGAACACCTTGGAGAACTTAGTCGCCCAGCGATCCCACTTGCCCTCGCCCACGACTCCAACCCGGACCATGTCATGGCGGTGTTTCGCTTCAAAGCGAAGCTCGGTCCACGCACCCTGGGCGTCCCAGCCCTCAAAGTCCGGATCCATCGAGAAGAGCATCCGCACGCCCGTCCACGTCTGGAACAGGTTTTCCATCGTGGGAATGAACGTGTTCCTGTAGTCCTCGTCCGAGAGCGTGCCCGATGCTCGGACATGCACCACGTTTCCCTGGATACTCTCAAAGTAGAGCGGCATGCATTCCTCCTCGTGCCTCACTCGCCTACTAGAAGATGTAGGAGATCTGGAAGTACAGCCAGTCGACGTCTTCGGCGGTGCCAGATTCCTCCAGGAAGTCGCCCGCAAAGAAATGGCTGTATCCGCCTTCGATCGTGGTATGCCGGTTGAGCTTGTGGGTGACCACCGCATCGATCTCCTGGCCCACTTCCTCCTCGCTCCCGAGCGAGCCGGCGCGAAGCACGCCGCCGCCGGCGTTGTAGAGTGCATCGTCGCTGCTCGCACGCCAGAACCAATGCCCGGCGAGCTTCACCGTGGTGTTGTCGCAGGGCTTAAAGCTCACGCCGGCCGAGAGGTCGACGATGTTCTGTCGACCAATGAAGTCCATGTAGCCGTTGTACGCGTGCCCGAGCGGGTAGAGCTGGTTGAAGGTCTCGACCTCGCTGTCACCGGGTGAGTCGTCGCCGCTGGCGTAGTCAAAGCCCACGAACACGCGAGGCTTCACGTCCGCAAGCGTGAACGTGTACCCGAGCTGCGAGGCGAACATGTAGGCCGCGATATCGGCGCTGCCAACATCACCGAACTGATACGCGGCCTCGACATCGAAATCGAAGGCGCTATCAGGGATCTTGCCTGCGAATCTCGCGCCGACCGTGATCCGGTCTTCCTCGCCCGCGGTGCCATTGAACGCCGCCATCTCTTTGGACAATCCCAGGACATAAAGATCAAGATCGAACGGCTTCTCTTCATCGCCGACCTTGCCCGCGGCGTACACACCATAGAAGTCCTGGCCAGGCTGCCAATCGTTGAACTGGTATTGCTGAACTGGAACGAACCGGCTGTAGAAGCCATCCAACTGCCAGCGATCGAACTTCGCGATCACGCGTGCGGCGTCCCAGCTTCGAAGCGTATTCGCCCAAGGCAGCGGGCTGACCAGGCGTTGCTTGCCGAAAAGAAACTCCTGGCGGCCGACTCGCGCGGTAAACGTCAGATCGTCCCCCCCGGGGATCCGCACGTCGACGAACGCCTGCTGCACCGCGGCAGTATCTACGTCCAAGGTCCGCCGGCCGCCCGGCAAATCGCGATCGCCCGGCATAAACGCGGTCTTGCCCTCCACAAACACCCGGACGTTCTCGCCCGCATGAATGTCCGCATGCGCAAGCACGCGTCCCAGCAGGAACGTGTCGTCGTTTGGCTCGGCAAACCCGAAGTTGTCCCAACTCTCGGCGCGCAAGCGAGCCGAGCCGCCAAAGCTCGCCCAGAACGAGCCATCGTCGTTGAGCTTGACGTGCTTGATCTGATCCCAGAACTCGCCCTCGCCCTCGGGCACCGCCTCGGGATCGAAGTTCGACCAATCCTCCGCGTAGCGCAAGAACTTGTACGAGGGTCGTGTCGCGTCCTGGGCCATAGATTGGGCAGTGCCCGCGAGCAGAACCAAGCCCATGCAGGTGCCGCAAAGAGCCCGTGGACGTGGCGCGGTGTTGAAGTGGCTAAATGGCATTACGAAACCCCTTTCTCTCGCTCCAGGGTCGCCTCACCCCGAAAAATCGGGACGGCGATCTTGATTGCGATGCTGTAGAGCATGAAACCGAACGCCCAAACACCCGCGGAAACCTTCCACTCGGTGACGCTCGGCGCGTATTCAACAATCTCATGAAGCGTGCTCGGGATGAAGCCCGGCACGATCAGTCCCATCCCCTTCTCGATCCAGATCCCCGAGAACGCCAGCAGGCACGCGGTGATCAGAATCCATGCATGTCGCATCGCCCCAGGGGTCAGGAACAGGATGGCGGCGATCACGTTGAGCGTGACCGAAGTCCAGATCCAGGGCACCAACGCGTCCTTGCCGTGGAGTCCGAAGAACAGGTAACGGACCGACGCGGTGTGGGCGCCGCCGGCGTAGAACTCGGTGAAGATTTCTGATGCGAGCATGACGAGGTTGATCAGCACCGTCACGCGGATGATGCGGACCAGCGTGCGGATCGCATCGCCATGGATCTTGACATCACAGAACCGCCGGAGCACGAACATCGTCACGATGATGAACGCCGGGCCCGAGACAAACGCCGAGGCGAGGAATCGTGGAGCGAGCAACGCGCTATTCCAGAATGGCCTGCCACCAAGCCCGCTGTACAGAAACGCGGTCACGGTGTGGATCGAGATCGCCCAGACGATCGAGAGCATTACCACGGGGATGTACCACTTGGGGTTCGGCGTTCGCCCGAGATACTTCGTGTAGAGCAAGTAGCCACAGATGTGCAGGTTGAGCAGCAGATACACGTTGAGCACGATGACGTCCCAACTGAGCATCGAGATGGGCCAGTTGAGTCTGCCGAAGAACGGGATGAGATGCCAGAACCGGTCCGGCCGCCCCAGATCCGCGGTCACGAGCATGAGACACATCACGATCGCCGCGATCGCGAGCAACTCGCCGA
>JAJDDL010000054.1 GCA_029260335.1 Phycisphaerales bacterium
CGGCGGATGTCGTCGTGACCGATGGCTTTGTGGGCAACACGCTCCTGAAGATGGCCGAGGGCCTGGTCTCGAGCCTGTTCCGAGCGATCGCCCATGAGCTCACCGAGATCGACCCGACGCTTGCGAAGCAGTTCCAACCGATCATCCGCCAGCTCTACGCACGCAACGACTACCATGAGTACGGCGGGGCCCCACTGCTCGGTGTGAATGGCGTGTTCATGATCGCCCACGGTTCGAGCGAACCCCGGACGATCGCCGCGGCTGTGCGAAACGCACGCGAGTTTGTTGCGCACAACACCAACGAGGCGATCCATGAGAGGCTTGAATCCGGTTGCCCCAAGCCCTCGCCTGAGCCCGCATGAGCCCCGTGCCCGCAATTCCGGGCGGAATCGTCCAGCCACCGAGCGTTGGCGTGCGCTTTGCCGGCGTTGGCTCGGCGTTGCCCTCCAAGCCCGTCAAGAACACCGATCTTGAAAAGCTCATGGATACGTCCGATGAGTGGATCGTCCAACGCACGGGGATCCACTCACGCTACGTCGTCGATCGCTCTCGGGGCGAGTCCACGCTGAGCCTGGCGACCCAATCGCTCGACAACGCACTTACCGATGCGCACATGAAGCCCGGGGATCTGGATCTCATCCTGCTCGCGACCATGACCGCCGAGATGTCTTGTCCGCCCACGGCTTGCCGACTGGCATCAGAGATCGGTGCGGGGACGATTGGCGCGATCGACGTCACCGCCGCGTGCTGCGGCTTCGTCTACTCGCTCAACATGGCCTACGGCTTGATCCGCTCGGGGCTCTATCGCTCGATCGCCGTCGTCGGGGCGGACACCTTGAGCAAGTACCTGCAGTATGACAACTCGGGCCGATCGACCTCGATCCTCTTTGGTGATGCCGCGGGCGCCACGATCCTTCGGGCAACCGACGACACCTCCAAGGGCCTGATTGCCCAGGCGATGCACTCTGATGGCAATCGGTGGGTGGACCTGTACATCCCCGAGAGCCTTGAGCACGATTTCCCCGATGGCCATGAGGCCTCTGACGAGAAGGTCCAGCGTGTGCAAATGAACGGCCGGGCCGTGTTCAAGTTTGCGGTGGGCACGTTCTCTGGGGTTATCCAGCAGACGCTCGACGACGCGGGCCTCCACGCCGACGACGTGGACATGTACGTGTGCCATCAGTCCAACGCCCGGATTCTGACCGCGGCACGCGATCGGTTCGGCTTGGACCAAGACCGACTCTACATCAACATCGACCGCGTGGGCAACACCGTTGCGGCGTCGGTGCCGTTGTGCCTGGATGAGCTCACCAAGTCCGGACGCGTCAAGGAAGGCCAGCGGGTCATGTTCGTCGCGTTCGGCGGCGGGTTGACCTGGGGCACGAGCCTCTGGCAGTTGTAGATGACAAAGGAGGCCCTGGCGCAAGCCTGGGCATTGGTTGCGCCCCATCACCAGTTGCGTGCGGTCGGAACAAAGGCCAAGGCTGGCGAACCAAGGCACTTGTTGTGTCACCGAGGGCACGCGGTCCAGAAGAAAAGCCCAGGCTTGCGCCGGGGCCTCTTATAGAACAAGCATAACGATCAGGACTCGCGTTTGTCTCGCGTCAACTGCGCGTACGCGTTGTGGCTATGGATCGACTCGTAGTTCTCTGAGTTGATACTGAACCACGTGATGCGATCGTCGTCCTCAAGCGTCCCGGCGAGGTCTCTCACGATGTCCTCGACGAACTTGGGATTCTCAAAGGCCTTCTCGGTCACGTACTTCTCGTCGGGTCGCTTCAAGACCGCGAACACGGGATTCGACGCTGCGGCTTCGAGCAGCTCCACGACGTCTTCGATCCAGAGCGTGCCATCGAAGCGGACCTTGGCCTCGATCCGGCATCGCTGATTGTGCGCGCCGTACTCGCTGATCTCCTTGGAGCATGGGCAGAGGCTCGTCGCCGGGGCCGCGACGCTGATGACAAAGTCCTCGGTGCAGTTGGCCGTGCACTCAAATGTGACCTCATAGTCCATCAAGCCCTCGGCACCGGTCACCGGCGCCTTCTTGGCCATGAAATACGTGAAGCTGGCCTCGAAATGAGCTTCTTTGGCTTCCAACCGCTCCTTGATCGCACGGGCGATCTCGGGGATCCGTGCGGGCGTGAGTGGCTGGCAGTGGTGGTCGTTGAGCACTTCGAGGAAGCGGCTCATGTGCGTGCCCTTTTGGGTCTCGGGCAGCGCGACGTACATGTTGATCTGAGCGACCGTGGAGAGCTCGCCCCCATCGCGCGTGGCGAGCCGGATGGGATAGGTGATGTCCTTGACACCGACGCGATCGATCGCGATCTTGCGCGAATCGCTCCGAGCCTGGACATCGGGCATGGGGGTTGTCGAAGTAGCGATGATGGATCCTCCTGATGAGCGTAAGTATCAGGTGAACACCTGAGGCTCATCCGTTATTCATGGTAGGGAGGCTGTCTACAGCTGAGAAGCTCAGCCCATTGCCCCGGCACTCGAGGCCTTGTGGCCCTTGGATTCGCCCTTGTGGTCTTCGATCATCGAGCGGGCCCAGGTCACGCCGATCGGCACGCCCAGCATCCCCCCTGCGGCCCAATCCAGGGGCAGGATGTGCCCGAGCGGGAAGAGCTTGCCCGCGAAGGAGGCGGCCCGGAGATCGCCGTCGGCCATCGCCTGCATCGCGATTGGCCCGATGACAGCAAGCAGGGCGATAGCGACGAATGGCGTGATGGTCGGCGCGGGATGATCCTCATCGGCGACCGTGATCGAGACCATGTGAGCCCCGGCACCCGCGGCGATCCCGCCGAGCAACGCCGCAAACACGGCTTGGCCCTTCAGCGGCTCGATCGCGAAGATCCAGGCGACAAGGCCTCCCATGACAACCGCTGCGGCGAGCCCCGCCAGCCCGCCGAGACTGACTAGCCCGCGCAGGTTCTCAGCGACCGCCTTCTTACCCGCCGCGAAATCCAGCCCATCGGGCCCGCGATCCTGCACTTTGCCCACCCTGAGAATGGCGAGCAAAAGCAGCAGCATCAGGACGCCCACGAGCACGGCTTCCATGACCAGGGTCTGCACGGGCGATCCGCCCCTGAGCGATCGGATGATCTCGTCCACGGAGCCGGTGGTCCAGCTTGCCCAGGAGAGACAGAAGCAGGCCAGAAGCATCCCCCGGCGGGGGCCGGTGATGGCAGCACCGGGCAACACGATCGCGGCACAGAGAGCAAAGACGATGATCGTGGCCAGGATCCCCGCACCCATGTTCGAGCCAACAAGCAGCGAAGTGTGCTGGCTGCCATCAATGGCGGTGAGCCCGGCGGTGACCCGGCTGGAGAGCGGGCCGACGACGAAGAGAGCGCCGAGCAGGAATATCCAGCGGATGGTGATCCTCGGGATGTTGGGCCGATCGATCATGAAGCCGGGGATCATGGCACTTGGAAGGGCTTTTGGCAAGCGTGGGCTCGAAATCGAGGGAGCTCGGTCCAAGTTGCTCGATCCAACAGAACCCAACCGGGCCTAACGAAGCAGCGCCTCGAGTTTCGCGATGCGATCGGCCAGTGCCGGGTGGCTTGAGAACAGCCCCGCGCTCTCGTGCGGGTTCTTGCGCATCTTGCTCAAGGGGTTGACGACGTACATGTGCGCGGTGCCGCGGTTGGCGGTGTCGACCAGGGGATCATCGTCGCCCGCGAGCCTGCGTAGTGCGTCGGCGAGGCCCCGGGGATTACGCGAGAGTTCGACCGCCCCGGCATCGGCGAGATACTCGCGCTTGCGGCTGTAGCTCATCTGGATGATCTTGGCGATCAGCGGTGCCACGATCGCGAGGACGAGCGCGATGATGAGAATGAGAACCGCGGCGCCGCCGTCGCCCTTGTTCCGGTGACGCCTCGTCGCGTGCCCGCCGTACCAGGTGATGCGCAGGAACGAATCGGTCGCGACAGCGATGATGCCGACCATCGCGGCCATGAGCAGGCTGAATCGGATGTCGTAGTGACGGATGTGCGCGAGTTCGTGGGCCATGACGCCCTGGAGCTCGTCGCGCGTGAGTTTCTGGCGCAGGCCGGAGGTGATGGCAACCACGCCGTGCTCGGGGTCCTTGCCAGTTGCGAACGCGTTCATGGCGCTATCGCCTATGACGTAGATTTTGGGCATGGGGATGCCGCCGGCGATCGCCATCTCTTCGACGACGTTGAAGAGCTCGGGGTCCATTTCCTTGGCAATCGGATGCGCGTGGCTCATGCGGAGGATGGCATTGGCGCCGGAGTTCCACGCCCACACGGCTCCGCCGCCGGACAAGATCAAGCCGAGCACGGAACCAAGCGCGACTCCTATGAGCAATGGACTGACAGCGCCTGGACCACCATCGCCGCCCGCGTACATGGAGAGCGCCCCGCCGATTGCGGCTCCCACTATGACCGCAAGGATCACCATGCAGAACACCAGGAGAGCGCTGTCGCGCTTGTTCTTGCGGATCAGATCGATGTAGGTCATCGACCCGGGGTAGGCCTTGACCCGCTTTCTCACGGCGATATCCAGGCCCTCGTTCTTGGGCTTGGCTTTGCGCCGCGGCTCGGGCCGCTTGGGCGCAGAGTCCTTGGGTTTGTTGCCGCCCGGGACTCCCGGCACTCCCGATACATCGGGCAAGCCCGGGATATCGGGCATCCCGGGGATTTCGGGCATCCCCGGCAGCGGGCCCGATTTGGCCTGGTGCTTGGCCTTGAAAGCGCGCGGATCGTGTCCACGATCAGCCATCAGATTCGCTCCGCGTCCGTGCCCTCATGACTCAAGAAAACGAGACCTGCGGGGCCTCGCGTTCCTCGGAGCCCTCGGCGAGCTTGAAGTACTCGGCCTTCTGGAAGTTGAACACGCCAGCGACGATGTTGGACGGGAACGCCTGGCGAGCCTCGGCGTAGCGTGCGACCGTGTCGTTGTAATGCTGGCGAGCGTAGCCGATCTTGTTCTCGGTGCTCGTCAGCTCCTCTTGGAGTTGGCCAAAGTTCTGGTTGGCCTTGAGATCGGGGTACGCCTCGCTCAGCGCAAAGAGCCTGCCCAGCGCCTGGGTAAGCATGTTCTCTGCATCAGCCTTCTGAGCCGCGTGCATCGAATCCGACGTAATCTGCACCGCCTGCTGGCGTGCCTTGATCACGCCTTCGAGCGTGTCTTTCTCGTGGCTCGCGTAGCCCTTGACCGTCTCGACCAGATTCGGGATCAGGTCATAGCGACGCTTGAGTTGAACATCGATCTGTGCCCAGCCGTTCTTCGTGTCGATGCGTTTGCGGACAAGGCCGTTGTAGAGCCCGACCACCATGACCAGCACGATCACAAAGACCACCGCGACGACTCCGACAGCTATCCAAGGTCCCATTCGAGATCCTCCCACGATTGATTCGGAATTGACCCTGACGGATTGCGTACGGCTGCAGGATAGCAGAATGGGGACAGGAAGGCAGGAGGCAATGGGCAAAGGACAATGTAAAGAGCGATCGACAACCGTCAACCGGCCCACCACATGTAGCCCGATCGGCCACTAGACTCTCTGCCTCATGCCCGACCCCGATCAGACACCCGCGATCCGCTTGGCGCCCATCACGCTCAAGGAACTCACCGACGAGTTGCATGCCCCGCACCTCTTGAGAGTTCCCACGCTCGCGCTGCGCCCGGCTCGGATCGGAATCTCTGCGATCGCATTGCTCGTGATCGCCCTGCTCGATCAGATCCCGGTCATGCTTGGCGCGAGCACCGGGCCTTTGGCCATATTGGTCTCCGGCGTCGGCGGTGGCTTGGGCCAGCTGCGAGGAGCGATCGCGGCGTGGGATCCGGCGGGCGTTGTCGACGCAGGGCGAGCCCTGCTCTTGGACGTGCCGGGCGAGACGTTTGGATCGAGTCCGTTCGGTGCATTGCTCCTGTTCCCGGTCATGCTTGCGGTTTGGGCGATCGCCGCCGGGGCTGTGTCTCGCTCTGCGGCGTGCGAGTTCGCGCAGCGCGTGCACATCTCTTGGCCCCAAGCCCTTGGGTTCGGCGTCTCACGGGGCATGGGTCTGGCGATGTCGGTGATCCTGCCGATCGCGTTCATCCTTGCGCTGATTCTGCTGATCGCTGCGGGCGGATGGCTGCTCTTCAGCCTGCCGTACCTGAATGTGCTCGGCGCGGTGCTGTTTCCGGTCACGTTGTTCCTGGGGTTCATCGCGGTCTTGACACTTCTGGGGTTTCTGGTCGGCCATTGGATGCTGGCCCCGGCGATCGCGTGTGAAGCGACCGACGCCATCGATGCGATCCAACGCGTCTACCACTACGTGCTGCACCGGCTCATCCACCTGCTTACGCACATGGCAATCCTTGCGTTGCTCGGCGCGATCCTGTTGACCATCGGCTCGATCGTTGTTGGCGCAATGGACGACCTCGTGGTCATTGCGATGGAGCGACTCGCACCGGACGCCGCGACGGCTCTGCTCGCAGGTCCCGATGGACTGAGTGGGCCGGACGTCTGGGCTGCCCGCATTATCGCGATGTGGCGAGGCATCCCGTTGCTTTTGCTTGGCGGCCTTGCGGTCAGCTTCATGCATTGCGGCGGGGCCGTGCTCTACTTGCTCATACGCGATATCAGCGATCACCAGGGCATCGAAGAGATCTGGATGCCGACGATGATCGAGGGCACGCAGGCCGCGATCGACGCAGACGCCGAGTAGGCTTCCTACCGATTGACACCGATCGCCAGCCACCACTCGGCCTCAGCGGTCTGTTCGTCCAACTGTGGGTCCAACGCGAGAACCCGGCGAGGGTGGCTGTTCAGCTTCATGCCGCCGCCAGCGGTTTGTGCGTACGCGGCCTCAACAAAGAACTCGACTTGCACCTGCTTCTTGAGCTTCTGCCAGTCATAGACGTGCAGATGATGCGGGTTGGGGTCCTTGCCGGTCTCGTCGGTCCAATCATTTGGAACACTTAAGACAACGCGTCCTCCCTTGCGCAACACGCGTCGGATCTGCTTGAGGAAGAGGTCTGGGTGCGGCAGATGTTCGAGAGTCTCCATCGAAACGAACAGGTCAACCGAATCGTCGTCAAGGAATCCCAGATCCGTTGCGTCCTTGAGCAGGAACTCGGTTGGGAGCGGCGCGCCGAAGTTCGTTTGTGCGTAGTCGATGGCGCTTTGGCTATTGTCGATGCCGATGTATCGCTTGGCGCTGGTCTCTTCGCACATGACTGCGGCGCCATAGCCAAGGCCGCACGCAGCATCGAGCACGACACAACCCGGTCGTACCAGGCGTCGAGCCAGCTCGTAGCGGGCAATGTGCGCGTCGCTGCGCCGGCCCGACTCGCGGAGCATATCCATGTGCAATCCCCGCTCAGCGCGGAGTGACGCAAGCGGGTATTTGGACACGGTCGTCGCGGGCATCTTCTGGAAGGCGGCCGTGAACTGTGTCCGCTCGGACTCGATGGCCCCATACCCGACGACTTGTTGGGTGAGCGGATGCTTGCGGAACCCCGCGGCGAACAATCGGTTCTCCCACCATGGGCGGTCCTGCACCGTGAGATGCCAGCGACCATCACGATCGATGCGCGTGGCAATCGTGGCAAAGAGCGAGCTCTTGGTCACGCGATAGAGTTCGGCAAGAGCAACGGCCACATCCTCCTCTGCCAGATGCTCGAGCACGTCCGTGCACACGACCGTATCGAACGAATCATCCGGAAAAGGAAGCTCAAGGATCGAGCCGAGTTTGAAGTTGCCGGGCGCCCGCCGGTTGCCCTCCTCGATGACCAGGGCGGACACGTCGACCCCGTGCGCGTCGATCCCACGCTCGCGCAGGGTGTGCACGATGAGGCCCATGCCGCAGCCGACGTCGAGCATGCGACCCGCACCGAGTGCAAGAATCTGCTCGACCATTGCGCCCGCGTCCTTGAACGAGTGGCTCTGCCAGCGATCCGGACGGGCCCAGTACTCGTCGTACAGATTCGCGTAGTCCACTGCGCAGCCTCGGTCCTGTCCCATCGTCATTGAAGCGTGTCCCTGATCGAGGTGATAGTTCGTTTGGCGAAGCTTGGAGCGGAGACTGCCCAGGTACCGGGCGAGTCTGCTGGAGACCGCCCCGCGCCACGCGAGGGGCTCTGCCGCACGCAAGAGTGTAGAACCTGCGCGACTGAACGGGGGTCATTCCGGTCGAAAAGCTCCGGAAGCACCGCGCTTACTCGGTCGAAGAAGGCATGTCGCCCAAATCAAGCGGAATCAGATCGCCCTGCGTCATCGCGTCTGGCAGATCTTCGGGTCGGACGCTGCGCTCGATGGAGAACTCACCGACGACAGTCCGGCGCAGGCCGACGAGCATGCCGCCAACGCCGAGCGCCTGGCCGAGATCGCGGGCTAGGCTCCGGACATAGGTGCCCTTGCCGCATCGGATATCGATTTGGAGGAGTGGGTAGTCGTAGCTTACGATGTCGATCGCGTGGATCCGCACGGGTCTTGCTTTCAGCCCCGGGTCCTCTCCCTTGCGCGCAAGCTCGTAGGCCCTCCTGCCGTCGACTTTCATCGCAGAATGCGCGGGGGGGATCTGTTGGATCGTCCCCACGAACTCGCTGCACACCCGTTGGACATCTGCCAGCGAGGGATTCTGCACCACTTCCACCGCCTCCGGCGTGGCCTCCAGGTCGTCGGTCGGCGAGACATGTGCGAGATCGACCTCGGCTAAATATCCCTTCTCGCCGGCCATCACCCGATCGCATTCGCGCGTGGCTTTGCCGATCAGGATCACGACGACGCCTGTGGCGAGTGGATCCAGCGTCCCGCCGTGACCGACCTTCACGCGCTTGGGCGCTCCTCCTCGGCGGAGGCGCGTGCGAACAAGCGTGCACATGGCCCGGGAGGTCTTGTGCAGGGGCTTGTCGATCACGAGAAGACCCGTAGGACCTGGGCTCGGGTGCCCGGTTGGCCCATCGCTCGAGTTAGCTTGTCCGGGGGTCGGATCCAAGAAGGAGGCTATGACCGGGATAGCCTGGGGGGTTGGGTCGCGGCTAATATCGAGTGTCCGGAGAGGTGACCGAGCGGCTGATGGTGCGGCACTGGAAATGCCGTGTACGGGTTTCCCGTACCGGGGGTTCGAATCCCCCTCTCTCCGCTTTTTGCCGTTGATTCGCGCCTGAAATCATGCACGACGAGGCACGTTCGAAGCACGCGGTGCGGCTCGGACCCACTCCGCTTCGCTCTCGCCTCATCGGCTGGGCCACCCACGTTGGGTGCTGGCCCGGATCGCACGCGATGAACGTGTCCTCGCCACTTCGCATGACTCGCATGAGCTTGTCTGCTAGGTGCTGCGTTCTGCCGCACAGCCCCATTCTCCTTGCTGAGGCCGCCTAAATATGAGTGCAATTGCCTAGTCCAACTGAAGTGGACCTGCTGTCTATTTGCTACAGAGTCTTCCTACTACGAACCTCCCATCGAAAGAAAATGTGAAATTCGGAAATCGGGGCTCACACAGGAGGGCCGCTGGGCGTCTCTAGTAAGTGGTGAGCTAGTAGGAGTGCTTGAGCTGTGATCTCCATGATGCCGATGGACCAAACCAATCCCGGTGGCAACGGTCAGCCGAAGACTTCGGGGCGTTCGCGGCTCAATCACGGGGTGAATGAGCGCATCGACGAGATCCGGGGTGGTGAGTCAATAACCACCTTCGCGGCGTCGCTCGGGATCCACAAGGAGAACTTGCGTCGTGTGCTGAAAGCCGGCCAGACGCCGGGGCTTGAGCTCGTGCTGGCGGTTTGCCGTCAATACGACATCAATGCGAACTGGTTGCTGTTTGGGATCGAGCCCAAGAAGGGGCGTGATCAGGTCGCGCTGCTTCGCGAATCGATTGACGCAGATGGCGTGGCAAGCGGACTCTGCTCACTGATCATGGAAGCTGGAGGCTTTATGCCTGATCCCAGCGCCACGGCCAACGGCAAGGCTCTCAAGATCGATCTTGACGGTGGCACGAAAAATGTTGATAAGAGTGCCACGTCGGGCTTCTAGCGTTCGCGAATGGCGACCGAACCCGCTCGCAACGAATGAAGCTGGCCCGGCACCTGAGATCAAAACCGCTCCTCAAGGAAGCCCTCCATCAGTCGGCCTCGAATTGTTGCCCATCGCTGGCGGCAAGTGGCCGATGGGATGTCCAGCATCTGGGCGATCACGCGATGCTCGATGCCACGCAAGCGCAGGAGGAATATCTGCCGGGCATCCGTTTCGCGCAATCGGTCGTACATTTTGAACACAAGAACACCCGCTTCATCGTCATTCTCACACGAGTTCAGCCGTTGGAGAAACCGCTTGGCAAACTCGCCGTCGGCCTGCAAGTGAATGCGTGTCAACTCAATCAGGCGTCGCTTGCTAATCGCCGAGTTCTCGGCAACTCGAAAAATTAGGGTAAGAACCTCGGCTTCCGTGGTCGCCCGGATAGCCCCTTCCATGGCGAGTTTGTCCATGCGCCGGAGCACGGTGGCGAGAACATCTTCGCTGTCGAAGACCGCTCGGGTCGGGGACGACAGATTTCGGCGAGCAACTCGCTTGACGGTCTCCTGGTGCTCAATTACAAACTCGGCCAAAGCGGTCCGGTTTGCCAGCAACTGAGCAACCGAGTAGATGGACTATGAGGCGGTTCCACGGTTTCTAATCAATTCTCAGAACTTCATCTCACACGCTTGGCCACCGCTGCGTCCTTTTGAACAGAGTAACAGTTTATCTGCATCTTGCAATGCAGAAGCCAGACGAGGAGTTCTCAAATGGAATGTGAGCCAAACGGCCCGCCATTCGCTTCCCTGGAAGACCAACTCCGTCATCTCATGTGCGAGGCATACCGAGCCCTGGGAGGAGTCGATTGCAGGAACCTGGGCCTCGATAGGGATGGCGAGATAGTTATAGACGATCCAGATTCGACAGCGCTTTCAGACATATACGAGGAGCACAAATCGCGAGGGGGCTTCCGGAATGAGTCTGAGAGAAGCCGGTTTCTCAAGACTGTTAGTCGACTCGACCGAACGCTTGACACATTGTCCGTCGACCTGCCGCCTGGCGCGGACTTCGGAGCCCGCGAGTTCATTGCCAGGGCCCGAGGAGATCTCAGGCCGCATGTGTGGTTCACGCCCCCGACATCCGACTCCAGATTCAGAAGGTCCGGTGCCTGAGCGGATACCGTTCACGCCTCGAACAGGTCGCGATAAAGTCCTGTGTCGGATCTCATTTCCTTGACGAGTTGCGGAGCAACGTGATCAGACCTTCGCCAGGCCCCAGGGGTGTGAACAACATAGGTACATCATCGCGGGCATAATCGCCTACGCGGCTGTGGTCGTTCTTGTGAATGTAACTGTTGCGATGTTGGAAAGTGGCTGCGCGGGGCCGGATCCGATCCGATACGCCGGCTGATGGCTCGAATCCCAACAGATCGAAATGGGACCCTTGATTGCGCGCGGGAACTGAACACGCTTGCGGGCGATGAGCAGGGTTACATTCGGGTGGATGATCTTGCCGATGCAAACGTCTAGCGTCCGAGGCGAAGCGATCTCCTCATCGAGTTGCTCCACCCTTGCACGAAGCGCCTGCAGACTCTCTGCAATTTCGACAATCTGAGCGCTCAACAGTTCGGCACGCTCCAAGTCGTGCGGACTTGGACTCACTCCCAGAGGCATCGCCTTCTGCCGGTCCTCCAAACTACTCAACGCGAACTCCAACTCACGAGCGGCCTTCGTCTTTTCCCTGCGTTCGGCGCGGAGCATGGGCACATCGCCCAGTGCGACAAATGTGGGCGTGCCTGCCTCGGAGCCGAGCACCTTGAGCTTGAGGGACTCAGAGACCGCGATCTTTCCGCCCATGAGTGTCGCGGTTGGCGAAAGGATGCTTCCGCCCACGACAAGCTCACAACCGATGATGCCTCGTTGCACGTTGAGATCGCCGGCGATTGTCCCGCGGGCATCTTCGAGGTAGTTCGCCTTTGCATTGCCCCCCACGATGAGACGGCCCTTGCCCTTGCCCGCCATGCCGCAACGAGCGATGAGGTCGCCATCGCACTCGAGCTTGGAGACCTCGATGAGCCCCTGGACGTTAATATCGCCGGTTGCCTTTACCTCAAAGCCGGACCGGACGCCTCCAGAGATCGTGACGTTGCCCGAGAAATCGATGTGTCCGGTGGAGAAGTCGACCGACTCGCGCACCTTGAGCAGGCGGGTGATGACGGGCAGTCCACCCATGACGACGAGCACGCCCTCGTGGTCCGCCTCGACCTGACCTTCGTCGCCGAGCGTGAGCGACTCGTGGAGTTTGCGTGCAAGGTCCTTGCCGGGCTTTGCCTTGATCACGCGGCCGAGCACATCCTTACCATCAACTCCCTCGGTTGGCGGATGGAGCTTGCCGATACTCTCTCCCGCGTTGACCGATGCGTACTCGCGGCCCTTGTAGTAATCCGCGTTCTCGTCCTCATCCTCGACCACCTCTTCTCGCTCCTCGGTTGGATCGAGCCCGTCGGCCCATTCGATCCAGCCATTTTCGCCGTGCACGGGCGGCGTCGAGCGCGCGATGACAGCCTCCACCAGACTCTCGTCCTCCAGACGTGCTTTGAGGAACTGATCGATGGCGCGGATGACATTGCCGTCGATCGCGATGCCAGTCTGTCGCGCGATCGTCAGGATGGCCTCGGGCGTCGCCTGCTCGGGCTTGAGACCCAAGGGCAAACAGAGGCTCGCCTGTGACCCGTTGGTCGAGACCTTGATGGTGACCTCGCCGGCGATCTTGGATCCTCTCTGGTGCTTCGTCCGAGAACAGTCCGCTCACTAGCGCATCGAGGTCGACGCGATTCTGTGGTATCGACGGCGGGAGATTAGGTGTTAAGCCTTGCCAGACGGATCGGCCAATCTGTCGACGCTTGCGTCCGACTAGGCGGACTGTCCTATGCCGCGGCGTCCCGAGCGTGAGCAGTTTGCGCTACGCGACCTTGCGATCACCGCGATCAATCTTGAGCTCGTCCTCGGCGGCCCGGAGATTCGCCCACATCTCGGTGATCTCTGCCTCGGCCTCGGTCCGGCTGAGCTGCAGAGATTCTCGGACGTGCGGCTCCAGACGATACTGCAAGCCGTCGGATCCCACCGCTAGGCCCGCCCAGAGGCAGATCGTGTCGGCGGCATGGACGATGTCGTAGAGCTTGTCGTGCGTGCGCTCGTCGGCCGCGGGCGGTGCGTGGTGGTTGCCGATGGCGTCGCAGACTCGCGGGGGCAGCTTCCAATGCTCGGCGAGCGCAGCTCCAACCTCGGCGTGGTCGGCGCCGAACGCTGTGCGCTCTGCCTGGTCGAACGTCGTGGTGGGAGTCAGGTGCTCGGCGACCTTGCGCTCATAGTCGGCGCCGTGCTTGATATCGAGCACGAGCTTGCCAATGTCGCGCAGCAATGCGCTCACGAAACTCAACTCCTGGAGCTCGGGCTCGTGCAGTTTCGCCAGTTTCTCCGCGGCGAATGCGCCGCCCAGTGCGCCGCGCCACATGGCCCCGCGCCGCAGACCGAAGGCGCGGACGTCGCCGCCGAGCGTGTTGCCGACCTGCTGTTGGAGGACGAGCTTGGACATGGGCTTGACGCCCAGGCGCACGGTGGCTTCGCGGAGGTCAAACTCCTTGCCGGGGACGCCGTACTTGGCGGAGTTTGCCAGGCGCAGGACCGCGATGCTCAACGCATCGTCGAGTCGCACGATCTCGGCGACTTCCTGCAGATCGGGGTCGTCGGATGTGAGTATCCCGATGACACGAGTTGCGGTCATGGGCAAGGGGCGGAGGCGATCGGCGCCTTCGAGTAATCGATTCATGCCTGCCATATGACACGCTCCTTGCCGTTGTTGCGGACGGTTGTTTCGCCTGTTTCGATCGAGAGTGAAAGCGTGCGGCAAGAGTTGCCGCCGGTGTCTTCCGCGGCGAGTTGGATATTGTGGAGCTGCAAGACTTGGGCGAGCGACGATCGATTCGCCGATCCCAGACTCTGGTCGTCATTGAGCATCTCTGCGCCGCCCGCGGCACAGGCGACCAAGTTCTGCTCGGTTGCGCCCATGCTTTGAAGGCGATTGAGGAGCATGGGCACGCCGGTATCGGCGTACATAGCTTGCTCCATGGGCTCCTGGCGCTCGCCGGCGCTGGGGAGCATGAAGTGCAGCAATCCACCGACGCGAGCGACTGGATCGAACAGCGAGAGCGCGACACACGAACCGATGGTGTCGGTCATGAGCGTGCGCTTGGTGTCGTTGGTCTGCGCAGACTCGCTCACGCCTACCAGATCCACCGTGCCATTGGTTTGCTGCTCGATCGTCGCTAAAGCCATCGCTGGGTTCCCTCGTGTACTCGGGGCGGGCGTGTTCTCACGGAAACAGCCTGTGCAAACCCAAGTTTTCAAATCCCTCTCAGGCCAGATCGACGATCATCCGCCAGCACGTTACCGGATTGAACGCGAGGGCCGTTGGAACCACCCTTCCCGCACAGGCTGGAGGATTCAGGCTGCTTGTAACGCGCTGGGCAGCGCTCCCTGAGAGCGATAAGGTTCCAACGTACGGGCTTCCAAGCGGGTGGTTCGACGGTGGGCGGCACCGCCTATTTCCGCGAGTCGTGCAGAACTTGTGCGACGTTCGGTCGCCGCGTCAGGCGTCTGCATCAGTGTTGTTGCTCCGCGTTTGGGCGAAGCGGTGTTCCAACTCCGCAACCCAGCACGCCAGGATCGGCACCACGAACCAGGTGATCGAAGCAACGACCATGCCGCCAAAGGTTGGGATGGCCATGGGTACCATGATGTCTGAACCGCGCCCGGTACTCGTCAGGATGGGCAGGAGCGCGAGGATGGTCGTGGCGCTGGTCATGACCGCGGCCCGGATCCGCAGGCTTCCGCCCTTGATGACCGCGGCGCGGATCGCCTCGATCGATTGCGGCTGGTCCTCGTTCATCGTTTGCCTGATGCGTGTTGCCATGACAACACCATCGTCGGTCGCGATTCCGAACAGCGCCAGGAAGCCAACCCAGACCGCGACCGAGAGATTGAATGATCTGACCTGGAAGAGTTCGCGCAAGTCTGCGCCGAGCAGCGTGGTTTCGAGGAACCACGACTGGGAGTAGAGCCAGAGCATGATGAACCCGCCACCCCAGGCAACGAAGACGCCGCTGAAGACCATGAGGGTGGTGCTCACCCGGCGAAACTGCAGGTAAAGCAGCAGGAAGATGAGTGCGAGCGAGACCGGCAGCACGACGGCAAGCCGTTTCGCAGCGCGAACCTGGTTCTTGTATAGACCCGAGAAATCGAAGCTCACGCCGGGAGGCACTTCGAGTTCGCCCGATTGGATCTTGTCGCGAATGTACTCTTGGGCTTGTTCGACAACGGTGAGCTCGGCGTACCCCGGTTTCTTGTCGAACAGGACGTATGCCACGAGGAACGTGTCCTCGCTCTTGATCACTTCGGGGCCCCGGCGGTACTCGATCGATGCGAGTTCGCCCAGGGGGACCTGGCCGCCATCGGGGGTGGGCACGAGAACGCCCTCGATCGTGTCGGGCTGGTCGCGCAGTTCCCGGAGATAGCGCACGCGGACGGGGTAGCGTTCGCGGCCTTCGACGGTCATGGTCAAAGGCCTGCCGCCGATGGCGACCTCGATGATCTCTTGGACGTCCATGATCTGGATGCCGTAGCGAGCGATCTTGGACCGGTCGATTTCGATTTCCAGGTATGGCTTGCCGACGACGCGGTCCGCGAAGACCGCCGCGGGCAGGACCGAGGGGACTTGCTTGAGCAATCGTTCGAGTTCGAGCGAGAACGTCTCGATTGTTACGAGATCCGGGCCGTAGACCTTCACGCCCATGGATGCGCGAAAGCCCGTTTGGAGCATGACGATGCGTGTCTCGATCGGCTGGAGCTTGGTGGCGCTGGTGACACCGGTGATCTGTGCGGCGTCGACGATCTCGTTCCAGATTTGCTGGGCGGTTTGGATCTCATCGCGCCATTGGCGAAACGGACGGCCGTTGGAGTCCTCTATCAGTTCGCCGTGCCCGTCGCGCACGAACTCATCTGCTCCTTTGTCGAACTCAAAGGTCAGGCGGGTTCCTTTGGTGTCGGTGATGTACTCGCTCTTGTACTGGATGATCGTCTCGACCATCGAGATGGGAGCGGGGTCGAGCGAGCTCTCCACTCGGCCGATCTTCCCGACGGCGAGCTCCACTTCCGGCACGCTCATGATGCGGAGGTCGAGCTCCTTGAGGATGTCGGTGGCCTCGCCAATTGAGGCGTGCGGCGCGGTGGTCGGCATGTAGAGGAATGCGCCCTCATCGAGCGAGGGCATGAACTCGCGCCCCATGCCGGGGAATGCGTGCGCAAACTCCACGACAGGCTCGGCCTGGCGCACGCGTTCTGGGAGCCAGCCCCAGACTCGATCGAAGCCAAGCCAAGCGGTGGACCCGAGCACCACGATGGCAAATGCGGGGCTTAACGCAACGAGCTTGTGACGCAGAGACCACGCCAGGACATGCGGGAATGCCATGCGCACGAGCCAGAACATGCCTAGGAGCATGCCGATGATGACGCCGATGAAGATGGCGTTGCCAAACGTGCCTGCTTCTGGGCCCAGGGGCTCCCATGCATCGGCGAGGGCGATCAGAACGATGAGCACCGCGATGAGGTTTGCCGACACTTGCACCACACGCGAAACGGCCTTGGGCATGTAGGGCTGGGCGAGGTAGAACGCTCCGAAGGAGGCGAGCACGAGGCCGACGAGGGGGTAGACGGAGACGGCGATCGCTAGGCCCGCGGCCGTGAGCAATGCCGCCGCCCCGGTGCGGATAGAGCGAGCCTGGATGCGAAAGCCCATGAGCACATGAGCCGCGGCGGGCAGAACGGTCAGCGCGATGGCGATCGAGGCGATGAGCGCAAAGGTCTTGGTGTAGGCAAGCGGCCGGAAGAGTTTGCCCTCGGCGGCCTCGAGCGTGAATACGGGCAGGAAGCTCACGACGGTGGTCGCGACGGCGGTCAAGACCGCTCCGCCAACCTCCGACGCGGCACCGACGATAACCTCGAGCCTGGGCTCATCGGGCGCGGCTTCCTCGAGCTTTCGCAGGATGTTCTCACTAAGCACGATCCCCATGTCCACGATCGTGCCGATCGCGATGGCGATCCCCGAAAGCGCAACGATGTTGGCATCGACCGACATGAGCTTCATTGCCACAAAGGTCATGAGCACCGCGATCGGGAGCATTGCGCCGATCAGCAAGCTGCTGCGCAGGTGCATGACCATGAGCACCACGACGATGATGGTGACGAGCACCTGTTGGGTGATCGCCGAACTGAGGGTTTGCAACGTCTCGGTGATCAGGCCCGTGCGGTCATAGAATGGCACGATCGTCACTTGGCTTGCCGTGCCATCGGCGAGCACCTTGGTGGGCAGGCCCGGGGTGATCTCGTCGATCTTGCCCTTGACGCGCTGGATCGCGGCCATGGGATTCTCGCCGTAGCGGACCACGACCACACCGCCTACGGCTTCCTGGCCGGCCTTGGTAAGCACGCCTCGACGAAGCGCTGGGCCGAGCCCGACCTTGGCGATATCTCCGACCAGGATCGGCTGAGCATCACGCGCCGTGATGGCGGTTTGCTCAAGGTCTAAGGCGCTCTCGATGAACCCGACCCCTCTGACGATGTACTCGGCCCGGTTAATCTCGAGCGTGCGAGCGCCGACATCGAGGTTGCTCCGGCGAACCGCGTTGATCACCTGGTTGAGCGAGACCCCCGCGGCGCGCATGGCGTCGGGATTGACATCGACCTGGTATTCACGGACAAAGCCGCCGATCGAGGCGACCTCGCTTACTCCCTCGACCCCCGCGAGTTTGTACCGAACGATGTAGTCTTGGATGGACCGCAGTTCATCCAGATCCCATCCGCCGGTGGGATTGCCCTGGGAATCGCGACCTTCGAGGGTGTACCAGAACACCTGGCCGAGCGCCGTCGCGTCCGGACCGAGCGA
>JAJDDL010000055.1 GCA_029260335.1 Phycisphaerales bacterium
GATCGTGTTCTTTCTGATCGTCGGCCAACTCGCCTCCGATCGCCTCGAACGCGTCGACCTGCCCGACTCTGACATCGGCTTCGAGAGCGAGAACAGCGAGCCCTTGGTCATTAACGTCCTCCAACGCGATGGCGAGTTGCAGATCATCGTCGAGCGGGATCAGATCGATCTGGACACGCTCGAGGCGATCGCCAAGCAGCACGCCGGAGCTGCCCAACAGGGCTCTATTCGCGTCCGCGCCGGCCGAATGATTCCCTACGGCGACGTTCGCCCCATCATCGACGCATGCAGACGCGCGGGCGTGCGATCGATCTCGCTCGTCTCGGAGCGGACGCAATGAAGCTCGCCGCGAGGGACGCCGCGAGTCGGACGCAGATCGGCACCGGGCCGAGCATGACGCCGATGGTGGATGTCGTGCTGGTGATCCTGGTGTTCTTCATGGCCAGCGCTGCGTTCTTGACTCCCGAGTGGCTTTTGAGCGTTGCATTGCCTGAAAAGACCGGACAGCAAGGCGAGACCGATCCGTTCGCGATGCCGACGCCGCGGTTTGTCGTGCGGCTGGACGCCGGGCCTTCGGGCGAGGCGATCGTGACGGGTCTGGGCTTAGAGGGAGCGCCGATTGCATCACTCGGGCCGCGGATCGAGAGTCTGCTTGGGACCGTGCCGAGCGAGGACCTGGTTTTGATCCTGGAGCCGAGCGATAGCGTGGCGTACGAAGCGGTGGTGCTGGCTCGCGAGACCGCAGAAGCGGCGGGCGCGAGCCAAGTCGCGCTGCGATAACTTGGTACCCAACGCCGTGAACTGAATGAATCCTCGCCGCGAAGCGGCGCACGCTGGTAGCCTGGGGCGCAGCCCCAGGAAGGACGATCATCATGAGTTCGCCCTGAAGGGGCGCACGGAGATCTCGTCGGCCCTTTCAGGGCCGTCTTGCTTCACGCCTGCCAACCCGGGGCTGCGCCCCGGGCTACCCACGTTGGGCCCCTCGGGCCCTGTGCAGTTCGAGAATCCTCGCTCAGTTCACAGCGCTGGGTGGTACGGGTGGCGTCGTTTGCTCAACACCCCGCCGCGAACAGATCGAGGAAACTGAAGAAATCCTCGGCGTCGCAGTCGCCGTCGCGGTCCACATCGCAGAACGGCAGATGGCCCTGGCTATAGCGGTCGAGGAACTCGAAGAAGTCGTCGGCGCTGAGTGAGCCATCGCGGTCAAGGTCGGCGGCGCAGCGGCAGGCGACGTTTTCGAGCAGGACGATTTCGCCGAATCCGTGCCCGTCGCGCCAGGGGCTGAGAATGTCGGTGTCGCCGTCGAGATCGAAGTCGCCAATGTTGAAGCTCGAAGTCGGGGCGCTGGCGGCATACCACGCCCAGTTCGAGAAATCGCCCTTGCCGTCGTTGAGGTGGATGACCGGGCCGCTGTTTTCGGTGACGCAGATGATGTCGAGAAATCCATCCGCATCCATATCTCGAAGGTGCATGTCATTGGTCATCGAGATCTCGGGTGCGATGAACTCCTGGGTGACCGAGAACGTCCCGTTGCCGTCGTTCTCCAAAAGGTGCAGGTACGGCGATTCTCCCTCGACGCGCCATCGCATCGCCGCCGCGTCGGCGTCACCATCTCCGTCAAAGTCGCCCGCTCGAACCGTGATCCCTCTGGACGTGGAGTCGAAAGACACATCAACCACACCGGATATCTCAAGCGATCCTGTGCCGTCGTTGAGCAGCACATGAATCAGGCCCATGGAGTTCCGTCTAGTACTCGAAACAATGGCATCAATGTCCCCGTCGCCATCGAGGTCAGCCGCGGCGACGCTGCCATTCGCTTGGTTTCTGTCGGAACTGTCCAGAACGATCTGCTGGGAGATAGTGAGTCCGCCAAAGCCATCATTCGTGAGAACGACGGTTCGAACATCCCTTGGAAGAGTGAAATCGTCCGGATCGAAGACCTCGTTGCAGTGCAAGAGCGCGTCCGGATCACCGTCGTTGTCAAGATCCGCAATAGCGAGTTCATACGGAATCAGGTCGATCAACTCGGTCCGCTCCACTGGGGCAAACCCGAATACATCCTCGCGCAGCGACACGAGGATCGCACCGGGAACCAGGCCATCTCCTGGATTGTCCCGCAGCGACATGACCAGATCGAGACTCTTGTCACCGTTTAGATCAACCAGCTTGACGTCTTCGACGTCAGCGAGATTCTCCTCGCCCACGAACATGCGAAATCGCTCGCTGAATCGGCCCGCCCCGTCGTTCTCCATCACCCGGATATGCAGCGGCGAGTTGCTCTGCACCGCCAGCACAAGATCGAGATCGCCGTCGCCGTCCAGATCCGCAGCGTCGCTCGCCGAGTACTCAAAATGCTGATGAACGTCTAGCTCGACATCGAGCGAACCCCGCGGCGTGCCCTTGCCATCGTTCAAATGTGTGATCAAATGAGCGACCGAAAACTCGGACGTAATCGCCACGAGATCCTCCCAGCCATCTCCGTTCACGTCCAGAATCTCCGCCAGCCACGGGCCTTCAGCGATCAATTCATCCTCGAACGGCGCGAACGTCCCGTCCCCATTGTTGCGGTGGATCGTGTGCTTGCCGTGGAACTCGTTGCCCATGATGGCGTCCAGGTCGCCGTCATTGTCCAGATCACCCAGCGCGACGCTCGTGCTGAAATGGTGGAATCCCTTGTTGACCGTGGCGTCGTAGAGCGTTGCCGTCCCGAAGCTCCCCGCCCCATCGTTGAGCCAAATCCCCATGAACGAGTGTGTGCCAAAGAGCGCCGCGGCGATGTCCAGATCATCATCCCCATCGAGATCGCGCACCTCAATGTCGTACACCAAGCGAGTATCGCCGACTCGCGCGGGATCCGAGAGCGTGAACCCCGCTGCCCCGTCGTTGATCAGAATGTCGGCCGCAGTACCGCCCGGCACAACAAGGTCTAGATCTTGATCGCCATCGAGATCGCCCACCGCGAGGAACGGGCCCGGATAAGGAAAGTTGCGATTCGGCTGGCCCCTGGGTGTGGTGCCTCCGACCGCGACGCGAATCTCTTTCTCAAATGTCCCATCGCCCCGGTTGAGCAGGATCGAGACGTCCTGGCTGATGACGTTCATGAACGCGAGGTCCTGATCGCCATCGCCATCGAGATCGCCTGCGATGATCGAACGCGGCTCATTGCCCAGCGGGTAGCGTTCGCCACGCGTGAAGTTCGCCTGCCCATCGTTGAAGAGCATCGTCGCGTCGTCGGCGCGTGCGTTGGCGGTTGCGAGATCCAGATCGCCGTCGCCGTCCAGATCCACCGGGTACGCGTCGGCGGTCTCCAGTTCGTCCTCATCTCCAGCGGTCACCGCCATCCTGCGCTCATACAAACCATCGCCGCGGCTTAGCATGATCGCGACGTACGAATCCCGGATGGACATGGCACAGATCGCGTCTTGCAGGCCATCGCCGTTCAGATCAGCGAACCGCAGGCTCTCGGCTTCGATGAGATTGTCAAAGGTCTCGACCACCGGGCTTGATGTCAGGCCTCGGAATAGAGGGTGCCCGTTCCAGTCTTGGTCCGGCGGACAGGTTTGACCCTGAGCCGCGACGGCAATGCAAGCTACAAAGAAGACTCGAAGCAGGAACATTACGTATATTGTGCGCGATCCGCGCCGCGATTGCAATCAAGAACCTCAGACTCCCCGCAAGGAATCGAAGTTACTCCTCCCCCACCGCGAACACCTGAAACCGATCCCCCTTGGCCTTCAACCCGCGCTCGGCACAAAGTCGATCGCGGATCTCGGTTAGTTCCGGCACGCTCACCGAGATCACCTCGCCCGAGTCCATGCGGATGATCAGGTCGTCGGGGCGGCGGCCGTAGACGAGCTGGTAGTACGCGCTCTCGCCCTCGACGAGCACGCGCTGGACGATGCCCGTGTCCTGGAGCAGGCGGATCGTGCGGTAGATCGTCGCCTTCGAGACGTGCTGCTCGGATTCCTTGAGCGCATCGGCGAGTTGGTCGACCTCGAACACGCCGTCGATCTGGATGATCGCGTCGAGCACCTGGGCCCGCTCGGGGGTGTACTTGGCGCCCTCGGCCTTGAGCTTGCGGCGAAACACCGCACAGAGCGGCTCCACGATCTGCATATCGCCAGGCGTTGCCATATCAGAGTGTACGTCAGGCGACGAGGCGGCCGCTGGAGAGCATGTCGTCGTAGCGGCGGCGGGTGACCGGATCGCGCAGGACCGAGTGAGCCTTGCTGATGCGGCCGAAGACCTTGAGGGCCTCGGGCTTTGCGCACCGATCGGGATGCCAGTGGAACGCGAGCTGGCGGTAGGCTTCGCGGATGTCGGCGCTGGATGCGCTGGGGGTCAAGCCGAGCACGGCGTAGAGATCCTCCACGGTCGCCTCGACCATCGGGAGTTCGGCGACCTGCTCCTTCGAGCCATTCTCGGCGGGCTTGGTTGCGCATTTGTGCGCGATTGCCATGATCGTGTGCCGGATCTCGTCAGACGGATCCTCAAACTGCACGCCGAGGTGCCACTGCTTCTTGAGATGGCCCAGCCGCTTGATCCAGATGACCTTGCCCATCACATCGATCTTGCGGTCGCCCGCTTCGATGTGGATGCTCAGGGCGTGCCCGATCAGCACGCTCGGCTTGGTCGTGCACAGCGCCTTGAGACCAGCCCCCGAGAGATCGACGATCGAGCCGAGCGGGCATCGCACTCCGGCGGTGGCCGTGCGCTCATCCCGGCGGGTGATCTCATTCGATGATTGGCCTTTGCGCGACATCCGGAGTTAATCGGCGTAGATCACCTAGGCCTGAAGTCCGAGAAACAGACTTTCGGCGCCGGTTGCTGTGTGAATCGGCTTATCCCCCATCAAGAGACAACGTGGGCCAGTCGATAAGCGATCAAATGGCGGGATTCACCCAGCGCATCATGGACTGGTCTCGCGAGGGACGCAAAGAGAAACGCAAGTGCGGGCGGCTCAAGGTGGAGCTCATCAAGAGCAACCTCGGCGAGATCATGGACATGTCCGGCCAAGGCCTCCGCATCCGCCACAAATCGCTCTTTAGGCCTAGAAAACGCAAAGCGCTCGTCATTCTCCGGACCTTGCAAGGCGTCTCGTCGATCCCAGGCAACATCGTCCGCGTGCAACAGGTGAGCCCTCGGGTGTGGGATCTGGGGATCGAGTTTGAGAACCTGAGCGAGGACATGCGGACCACGCT
>JAJDDL010000056.1 GCA_029260335.1 Phycisphaerales bacterium
AAAGGGCTTGCCGCAAGAACACGCGTACGACATCGTCTACCGCCATGCTCTAGCGATCGACCAAACCGGAAACACCCTTGTCATGGGCACCACTACCGGCAACCTCTGGTCTAGCGACGACCAAGGCGACAGCTGGCAGCCAATCAGCGCCACGCTCCCGCCCGTCTACTCGGTCCGATTCGCCTAAGCCACGTCTTCGCCCCGTAGGGGTCAAGGATTGTAGCCACGGGTGACGCGAGCCAATGGCGAGCGCAACCCGTGGAGGCAGATCATCGAACAACCGCCCCGCCGGGGCGGAGGAATCGCTCTACTGACACTCTGCGACTCACACCAACTTTGCACGGCGCCGAGTTCAACTGATCGCGACCTTACTCAACCGTCGCAATCACTTTCAACTCAATCGCAATCGGCGTATTCCCACCCTGCGGCAGCCGAGAGATCTCCACGGTTGTCCGCGCCGGATTCGGCTTACCCTCACCCGCGAAGTACTCGGCGTACACCCGGTTGTATCCCGCAAAGTCCCGGGGCATGTCCGTGAGAAACACTAAGACGTCCACGATGTTGTCCCACGACGAACCCGCGTCCTCGAGCACGCCCCGGATGTTCTCAAAGCAAGCGCGGCACTGCGCCTCGATGTCGTAATCAGTCATCCGGCCTTCGGCGTCGACCGTCACCCCGGGGATGTCCTTGCTCCCGCGCTGGCGCGGGCCAACGCCCGAGAGGTAGAGCATGTTTCCAACCCGCCGAGCGTGCGGGTACGCGCCAACTGGCTCTGGAGCTCTTTGTGATTCAATCCGTTCGGTCATGCTCATCCTTGCTTAGTTCTTGCGAATGCACACGTTCTTCGGCTCGGTAAAGAACCGCACCGCCTCCAACCCACCCTCACGCCCAACACCCGATTGCTTCGTCCCACCGAATGGCGTCCGCAGATCGCGCAACATCCAGCAGTTCACCCACACGATCCCCGCATCCACGCGCTCGGCGACCCGGTGCGCCCGCGCCAAATCCCTCGTCCACACCATCGATGCAAGCCCGTAACGCGTGCAGTTGGCCAGTTGAACAGCCTGGTCCTCGTCGTCAAAAGGCGTGATCGTCACCACGGGCCCGAAGATCTCTTCTTGTTCGGTTTCACAACCCCAATCGAGCCCGGTGATCACCGTCGGCTCGTAGAACGCGCCGCCCGCGCATCGGTCATTGGGCGCCTCGGCTCGCCGTCCCCCGCATTGGATCGTGCCGCCGGAGTCCCGCGCGAGTTGTACAAGCCCGTCCACCTTCTCCAGATGATCCAACCCAATCAGCGAACCAATCTGGGTTCCCCCATCCAGCGGATCCCCAATCTGCAGCGCCCTCGCCCGCTCGACAAACCGCTCGACAAACTCGTGATACACCGATCGCTCCACCAGAATCCGCGATCCGCACAAGCAGATCTGGCCTTGGTTGCTGTACGCCGCACGCACGCTCGTCGTGATCGCCTCATCCAGATCCGCATCCGCGAACACCAAGTTCGGGTTCTTGCCGCCGAGTTCTAGGCTATATCGCTTCAGCATTGCTCCGGCGTGCTGGGCGATCCAACTGCCCGCGCGGGTGCTGCCCGTGAAACTGATCGCAGGCACATCCGGGTGCTCGATGATCGCCGCGCCCGCGCGATCCCCCCGCCCATGGACCATGTTGACCACGCCCGCGGGGATCCCGGCTTCCTCAATCAACCCCATCAGCAGATGTGCGCTCAACGGAGAAACCTCGCTCGGCTTGCACACACACGTGTTCCCGGTCGCGATCGCCGGCGCGATCTTCCAGGTCAGCAAGTACAAAGGCAGGTTCCAAGGGCTGATCAGCCCCGCGACCCCTCGAGGCCGCCGGAGCGTGTAGTTGATGGCCTCGCCGCCCATGTCATGAAACGCGCCCTCGGCGTGCTGTACCGCGCCGGCAAAGAACCGAAAGTTCAGCGCCACACGAGGGACGTCCACCGTCCGCGCCACCTCTAAGGGCTTGCCCGTGTCCTTCGACTCTGCCTGAGCCAACCGCTCGGTATCCCGATCGATCAGGTCGGCCAGCCGCATCAACAAGCCAGACCGCTCGTCCACCGGCATCGACGACCACCCAACAAACGCGTTCTTTGCCGCCGAGACGGCCTGATCCACCTCTTCCGACGTCGCGTCGGCCACCTGCCCATACAACTGGCCCGTCGCGGGCTCGACCAGGTCGATCCACTCGCGCGTCTCCACGGCTTTTCCGGCGATCAGAAGGGGTATGCGGTCCATAGGGCCAGTCTCTCCGGGTTCCAGGGACTGCATGCTAGCGGCGTGCCGCGGTTGCGCGGAATGCCGCTATCCCATCTCCGCTCGGGCAACTCGCTCCTGGGGCTCCAGCACGCCGAGCAGGGCCTGATTCACCGGCACATCCACCCCCAACTGCGAAGCGATCCGCACGACCGCTCCGGTCTGATCGAAGAGCTCTGATGGCCTGCTCGCCATGATGTCCCGCTGCATAGAAGCGGTGGTCTCCGCAGGCAACCCATCGGTAAACGCCATTGTCTGCTCGACCACCGAATCCGGAAGATCGACCCCCGCCGCGCGTGCCACCCGCGCGATCTCCAACTGACACTCTCGCAGCACGGTCCGCGCATGTCCCTGTGCAAGAAAGCTCCCAAACGAAACGCGCGTTGCAGCGCCCACCGCGCTGGTCGAAGCAATGAACAGCAGCTTGCGCCACATCTCTCGCGCAAGATCTTCTGGCACCATCGCCTCAATCCCCGCCGAACTCATAGCCTCAATCACCGCCTCGGTCCGCTCGGACGCACTCCCATCCAACTCGCCAAACATGATCTGCGGCGAAAACCCATCATCGCGCACAAGCCCCGGCTCAATCAGATAGCTGATGATCCGGATCAACCCGGGCATCGCATGGTGAGCGCCAAGGCGGCTTGCCACGATCTCCGGAGCGTCGATCCCATTTTGCAATGTCAAGACCGCCGTTCGATCGTCCAACAGCGGCCGCACGCCCTCGCAAACATCCGCGACCTGCCACGCCTTCACACACAGGACGACAAGTTCGACCGGTTTGAAATCGTTCGCGTCCGCCGAGGCCCGCACCGGCCCTACTGCAAGCCGACCCTCGGCCTGTTCCACCGTGATGCCTCGCTCGGTGATCGCCCGAAGTTGTGCACCGCGGGCAACGAACACAGTCTCATGCCCGGCATCGATTAGCCGAGCTCCCAGAACCGCGCCAACCCCGCCGACTCCGATGATCGCGACTTGCATGGCATAGGGTAGGGGGGCGAGCTCGAATCGGGCTGGGATCCATGGGTGCAACCAGATGCAAGCACGCAATGCGAGCTCGCTTGGTGCACGTACTGGTTTGGCAACCAAGATTATGGAACATGGGAGAATCTGTTCGAGTAATCCGCTCCGAATCCCGTCATGGCAAGGCCTATTCCAAGCGTATCTGTGATATCCTCTAGGCATGAGCTCCGGCGTTTCGCCAGAGTCAGGTCGAGTCACACCACAGGCCATAGGTCTTGAGGCGGATGTCGCATTGGCGCGAGCGGTCCTTGACGCGTCGGTCCATCCGCTGATCACCATCGACTCTCATGGCACCGTTCTCTCGGCGAGCTTGTCTGTGGAGGGAGTCTTCGGTTGGCGACCCGAAGAGCTGGAGGGCAGGAACGTATCAGTGCTCATGCCTGAGCCGCTCAGCTCTGCCCACGACGAGTTTCTCCGAGCGTATCGGGAATCAGGAGAGCCGAGTGTCTTGGGTCGGCCTCGGGAGTTCGAGGCGATGCACAAAGACGGGTCGCCAATTCCGATCGAGCTCTGTGCTTCGCGCGCGGACGTACCCGGCAGGCAAGATCCCATCTTTGTCGGACTCATTCACGATCTGAGCACGCACAAGGAGGCAGAACGCGAACGGCAAAGGCTCGAGGAAGCGCTCAAGAGTCGTGAGCGGCGGCTCAAGCTGGCCATAGATGCCGCGAACATGGGCTGGTGGGAATGGAATACCAAGACCGATGCGCTGCGCTGGAGCGACCGCCAGTTCGAGTTGTTCGGAGTCTCCCCAGAGGCTTTCGAGGGAACCGGCACATCGGCATTGGCCCGGTTGCATCCGGATGATCGGCAGCGCGTAGAGGCGGCGCTCCAACAAGCGGTGAAGTGTCAGACCCAGTTTCGCGAGGACTTCCGTGCGATTCAACCCGATGGCACCGTCAGATGGCTCGCGGGCTTGGCACACGCCATCACGAGCGATGAGTCGATCTTAATCTGCGGCGTGAACTTCGACATCAGTGAGCGCAAGAAGCAGGAAGAAGAGCTTGGAATCCTGGTGGAGACCTCCTTGCTGCTCGTTTGGGAAGCCGACGCCCAAGGGCTTGCCG
>JAJDDL010000057.1 GCA_029260335.1 Phycisphaerales bacterium
GACCCTGCCCAACTCGACGGCGACTCGCTCGCCCCACTCCTGCTAAGCGCCAGACCGCTCCCCGCACGCCCCATCTTCTGGCACTTCCCCGCCTACCTCGAGGCCTATCGCGGCATGCAATCGCCCTGGCGCTCCACGCCCGCCAGCGCCATCCGCCTCGGCAACCACAAGCTCATCGAGTTCTTCGAAGACAGCACCAGCGAGCTCTACGACCTCACCACGCCCACCGAGACCAACAACCTCACGGTATCACACCCAAAGCTCGCCCACACGCTTCGCACCCTTCTGAGCAGCTGGCGCGCAACGACCAACGCGTCCATTCCTGCCGAGCCAAACCCGGCCTACAAGCCGTAGCCAACGCCGTTGCGCGCGAAGACACACACACATGCCATGGCGGCCAAGGCGGCTTGAAGCTGATTGTCTATTGACGAAGAGTTTCTGCTGCGCACGCATAGCCGCTCAAAGCAGAGGCCATGCCACCCACGGCAACGTACGTCTACCCCAACGCCCGCTCGATCACCGCCATCCGCACCGCAACCCCGCTGCTCACCTGCCGGGTGATCAGGCTCCGCGCCCCGTCGGCAACTTCGCTATCAATCTCGACGCCCCGATTCATCGGCCCAGGGTGCATCACCACCGCGCCATCCTTCATCTGTGCGGCTCTCTCGACCGTCAACGCATACCCCGCCCGATACGCCCCGACCGATCCCGCCGCGCCCCAACTGCCGGCCTTCGATGGCCCCCCATGCCGCTCGCGCTGCACCCGAAGCATCATCACCCCGTCGACGTCCGCTAGCACCGAGTCCAAGTCATGCGAGACAACACACCCCAGCCCCTCCAAGGACCGCGGCACCAGATGCACCGGCCCCACACACACCACCTCGGCACCCAAGATCCCAAACCCCGCAATCGCCGAGCGCGCCACGCGCGAACTCACGACATCTCCCACGATCGCAACCCGCACACCCTGAAGATCAAACCCATCGCGCCCGATCGCCTCACAGAACGTCAAACTATCTAAGAGCCCTTGCGTCGGATGCTCGTGCTTGCCATCGCCCGCGTTGATCACCGGCACGCCCACGTGCCGAGCGATCAGATGAGCCGCACCGCTCGGCCGGGCCCGCACGATCAGAGCCGCAACGCCCATCGCCTCGATCGTCTTTGCCGTATCGATGAGCGACTCGCCCTTACTCGTGCTCGAGCTGGGCCCAATATCCAGCGCCGGCACGCCCAGCCGCCTCGCCGCGATCTCAAAGCTCAAACGTGTGCGCGTCGAGTCCTCGAAGAACATCGTCGCGACCATCGGACCAGTCTCGGCACCGCTGCTTCCCGAGGTGGCGGGCGTCCCGCCCGCATTTCCACCAAGACCACGCAAGAACCCCGCAAACTCCCGAGCCCGGGCCAAGAGCCCAACCACGTCGTCGCGGTGCATGCCCCGAAGCTGCAGCAAACTCCTCGTACATTCGCTCATCGGTGGATAGTACGATCGGTACACTCGCGATGGAGGCCTACTTCGGGCGACCCACATGGAATCGGGAGAACACCGATGATCTGCTCAGCCGTCCTAATAGCCCTCGTGCCCCTCTGCCAGGTTCAGTCAGACCAGCCCGACACCCAACCCACAACCCCCACCGTCCTCTGGCACATCCCCACCAACGCCCCCTCCTTCGGCGGCGCTGCCACCGCCGACGTCGACAACGACGGCACACTCGAGATCGCCTTCGCCACCTACTTCGGCGACTCGGCCGTCTACGTGCTCAACGCCGAGGACGGCACCGAACAATGGAAATATCAAGGCGGGGGCGACTCCGGCACAGGCGAGTGCCTCGACGCGTCCCTCAAGTTCGCCGACCTCGAGAACGACGGCAAGC
The DNA here is from genome assembly GCA_029260335.1 of Phycisphaerales bacterium. Lineage (GTDB taxonomy): Bacteria > Planctomycetota > Phycisphaerae > Phycisphaerales > UBA1924 > S146-42. Next base: position 1,872 of record JAJDDL010000057.1, read on the forward strand.
TCGATCTCGTCGTCCCGGTCTCCAACACAAGCCTGGTGCTCGCCTTTGACGCCGCGACCGGCGAGCGCAAGTGGACCTACGAAGCCGGCTACGGCGAGTGCATCGACACGCCCCCCACCATCGTCGACACCAACGCCGACGGCACGCCCGAGATCATCGTCGGCACCTTCAAGGGACGCCTGCACGTCATCGACGGCGCTACCGGCAAGGGCCGGTTCATGCTCAAGATTGCCCCCGGCGCAGTCCAATCCGGCGCGTCGGTCATGGATCTCAATGGCGATGGCGTCATGGACTACGTCGCCGCCAACTTCAGGGGCGACCATCGCATCCACGCCATCAGCGGCAAGATCGACATCGAAAACGCCCCGAAACGCGACGACGGCACGCCCATCATCGACGAACCCACCGAGCTCTGGCACGTCCAGACCGGCGGCCACATGTACCACGGCTGCTCCCAGGCCGATCTCGACCAAGACGGCAAGCCCGAGCTCATCATCGCTTCCTACGACGGCTTCGTATACGCCATCAATGCCGCCGACGGCAGCATCCGCTGGAAAGCCGACCCCGACGAACGCTACATCATGGCGCCCACCACCATCGCCGACCTCGATGGCGACGGCACCCCCGAGGTCATCGTTACATCCGATCGCATCACCGTCATCAACGCCGACGGCAAGATCCGATACAGCCAACTCGTAGAACAGCCCCCCATCCGCTCATGGGGAGTCTCGCGCGGCGTCGCAATCGCCGACCTCGACAACGACGGCAACCTTGACTTCGCCTTCACCAACGGCCGCGGCCAACTCCGCGTCCTGCGCGGCGTCGACGGCAAAGAGCTCTATTCCTTCGATCCCAAAGACATCCACACCAAGCCGCTCACCACCACAAGCCACTGCCCCACCATCGCCGACTTCAACGGCGACGGCAAGCTCGACGTTTTTTACGTCATCGGCAGCGCGAACACGCAAACCAAAGAGTTCCACGGCCGGGCGATCTGCTTGACGGGCTTCGAAGGCTCGGGCGACGGCTGGTATATGTTCCGCCACGACCTCGCCAATACCGGTAACAAGGCCACGCCGCTGCATGACGCCGTACCCCACTGACCTCGCGAGTTGAGTACCGGCGGTACGACTCCTGAATCCTGAATGGGCCCCAGGATGAAATCACCGGCACCATTCAACCAAGACTACAGCATGAGGCTTCTCGCCTCGCCGGTACTCAGGCCGGCCGACTTTCGCAAACCCTTTGTTTCACACCGCATATCAAAGAGCCAACCATGACCAACCTCCCCCGCCTGCTTATCTGCGGCGTCGTCTCCATCGCCTGCCCGCTTGTTGCCCACGCCCAACCCACGACGCAAGCCTCGACAGGAGCCGCCGGCCGATTCAGCACGCCCACTCACTCCGCTCAAGACGCGCACGCCAAACCCGGAATACAACCCGACGCATTTCCCGAAGCAGACCCCGAATCCGTCGGCATCCCGCCCCGCGCTCTCGAAATCCTCACCGATCGCGTCCAGGCGATGGTCGACAACAAAGAACTCATCGGCGGCGAGCTCATCGTCATCAAGAACCGACGCACCGTCCTGCGCGAGGCCTTCGGCTGGAAAGATCGCGAAGCCGAGGAGCCCCTCGAAGTCGACGCCCTCTATTGCGTCCGCTCCATGACCAAGCCCTTCGTCGGCACCGCTATCCAGATGCTCATCGACGAGGGCAAGCTCACGCTGGAAACCCCCGTTCACGAGATCCTGCCGTTCTTCGATACGCCCCAGACGAGCATGATCACCATCGAGCATCTGCTCACCCACACCGCCGGCTATCCCTTCACGACCATCACCAAGCCCCTGTCTGAGTACGCGGACTTGTCGGCGGTCGCAGAGGAAGTCGCGGCGACCAAGCTCCTGTTCAAGCCCGGCGCCCGCTTCGAGTACAGCGATGGCGGGAGCGACACCCTCGGCGCAGTCGTCGCCCAGATCACCGGCGCTCCGGTCGAGCAGTTCATCCAAGAGCGCATCCTCGATCCGCTCGCCATGCACGACAGCGTCACCCTGCTCGCAGGCCACGAGGAGACCAAGGCTCGCATTCCCGCCGCCTACTCTGGCGGCACCGCGTCCTGGTCCAAGCACTGGGATCCCTCCAAGCCGTCGTTCTTCCCCATATTCCTCACCTCCCAAAGCCTCTACTCCACCACCACCGACTACGCCCGCTTCCTCACGCTCTGGATGGATGACGGCCGCCTCGGCGACGAACAGCTCATCTCCACCCAAGCCGTCGAGCGTGCACTCTCGCCGAACATGATCCTCAGCGGATACCCGCAAATCATCGACAACATGGACATCTACTACGGCCAGCAGTGGATGGTCTACACCCAACAAAGCGACGATGGCTCGACGATCCCCGTCCTCTTTGGCCACAACGGCTCCGATGGCACTCACGCATGGGCATGGCCCGAGCAAGACCTCATGGTCCTGTTCTTCACACAATCCCGCGGCACCCTCGCCGGCGTCAGCCTCGAAGGCATCCTCCACACGCTTCTCATCGAACAGAAACTCGACGACCCTTCCCTCGCTAATCGCGTGCCGACCGCAGACGAACTCGCGCAAGTCGCCGGGCTCTATTGGGACCAGACCTCCCCACTCGCGTACTACAGCATCGGATCTCGAGGCGATCGGCTCACCCTCGATCGCCCCGGCAGGATGCACTTGGAGTTCAAGGCGAGCCCGACGCCCGGCCGTTTCGTCCACGAGATCAATCCGCAGGTCTGGATCGAGTTCGTCCGCTCCGAAGCGGGTGAAGTCACCGCCATGCGAACCTCCTTCGGCGGCGCAGTCGAGATCGACCCCAGGCACACACCCCAAGGAGGGCTGCCGTCAGTCGAAGAGGTCATCGCGACCATTGAACGCACCCACAATCTCGACAGGCTCCAAGAAATCGGTGCCGTTCGACTCGCCGGCACCCTCAGCTTCGTCACGCGAGGCATGGAAGCCACGATCGAGAGCCACTTCGACTTAACCCGCCAGCGCACCGAGATCAACATCAGCACCATGCAAGAGATCTCAGTCATCAACGATGGCAACGTGTGGTCCTACAGCACAACCGCAGGCGCAAGCGAAGTCGAAGGCCAACTGCGCGATCAGGCGTTGGTCAACAGCTACGCCGCCCGGTTTGGCGATTGGACAGACTACTTCGAGCATGTCCAAGTGCTCAATCGCACCAACATCGACGACATGTCCATCCTGCTCGTCCGCCTTGTGCCCCACGAAGCGCCGGAATCACTGATGTTTATCGATGAATCTACCGGCCACATCCGCCACATGGAATCCCTCGCGATCATCCCAGGCCTCGGCACCGTCGGCATCAGTATCGACTTCGACGACTATCGCGACGTCGAAGGCATGCAACTGCCGTTCCGTATCAGAGCCAACTACGCCACCGACCTGCTCGGCCGCATCGATACCCAAATCGACGAAGTGGAAACCGGCGTGGCTGTCACCGATGAGATGTTCAAGGCTCCGACCGCGCACGAGAAGTAAGACCGAAACGCACGGCCCAACACGCTCATCGGAAAATCGCCTTGCCGAAGGCCAGTTTCTACCCTCGCGCCAACCATATCGCATGCACCCACCTGCATTCCCCATCGGCCCGTTCGACCCCGAACGCCCCATCTCTGCCCAGCGTCGCGATCAACTGATCGAAGACCTCGCACTCACTCCCCCGCGCTTCGCGAAAGTTGTCGAGGGACTCTCTGGCGAGCAACTCGACTCGCCGTACGTGAACTGGTCGATCCGCCAGATCGTGCACCACGTCGCCGACAGCCACATGAACTGTTTCATCCGCTTCAAATGGGCGCTGACCGAAGACCACCCCACCATCAAGGCCTATGACGAGGGCGCGTGGTCCCAACTCCCCGACGCCCAGGCAGAGATCACACTGGGTCTCTCGCTCTTGGAATCCATTCACGCAAAGTGGGACTCGCTTCTTCGAGCCATGACCGACACCGACTTCGCCCGCACCTTTCAACACCCCGAATCCGGCAACACTCCGCGGCTGGATGAACTCCTGCCCATGTACACCTGGCACGCCCGCCACCACGCGGCTCAAATCCAATGGGTCCGCGATCAGCAAGGCTGGTAGGCCCAAATGATGAGTGCCAAGCGTGCCATGGCCCCTGCTCTGAGCGGCTATGCCAAGCTCTCGAGATCCCAAAGAGAGGCCCTTGCGCAAGCCTGGGCTCTTCCTCAGCAAGTACTACATCATGCCAACCC
>JAJDDL010000058.1 GCA_029260335.1 Phycisphaerales bacterium
TGTTGTCATCCCCAAGGGCACCATCTATCAGATCGTCTTGGATGAACGGCCCGACGATGGGAGCGACGACGAGGAATACGGCGGCAATTCCAAGTCCGCCATGCCCTTCGGCAAGTTCCTGTGCTTCGAGACCGCAAACGCGAGCCACTTCGGCCCGCCGCCGAGGTACATGTCCAAGCAGACCAGCCAGTTCCTTGAGCACTCGCCGTATTGCGAGCGCGACCTGCGGATCCCGTTCGAGGACGAGGATCACCCGCTGGCCTACGACGAGGACGGCGAGTTCGAGGTGCGCATCAAAGCCTTGCACAACGTGCACAGCTATGTGTACCCCTATCACCCGCTCGACATCGTCGGCTGGGACGGCTGCTACTACCCCTATTGCTTCAACATCATGGACTTTGCGCCGATCACGGGCCAGTTGCACATGCCGCCGCCGATTCACCAGACATTCGAAGGTCACAACTTCGTGATCTGCTCGTTCTGCCCACGGATCCTCGACTTCCATCCCGACGCGATCCCGATTCCTTACAACCACTCCAACGTCGATTCCGACGAGATCCTGTACTACGTCGAGGGCAACTACAAGGCGAGGCGCGGCATCGAGGTCGGCTCGATCAGCATGCACCCCCAGGGCATCGCCCACGGCCCGCATCCGGGCACCGTCGAGGCGAGCTTGGGCAAGAAGTACACCGACGAACTCGCGGTCATGTGCGATACGTTCAGGCCCATGTTCCCGACCAAGGACGCGATGGATCTGGACGACATCAGCTATCCCGAGAGTTGGCGGGCGGATCATCACGCGCCTTTAGAACAACGCAACGGTCAAGCGACACCGACGCCTAAGCCCAGCGAGACGACGACGACTTGGTAGTGGGTGCTCTTCGCTGCGGAGCAGCGTGCGAGACTAGCGAGGGGTGCCAGCCCCTCGTTAGCGACAAACTGGAACGAAGCCCCTGATGGGGCGCTCAAGCGTCCCATCAGGGGCTTTTCTACTTGCCAGGACTCCTTCGAGGGGCTAGCGCTCCTCGCTAGTGTCGATCCGCCGCTCCGCGGCGAGGATGCCGCCGGGGATTCAATCCGCCTGCGCACCTTACTCTGAGTCAAAATTGTCTTTCGCCCCGGAGCCATTCTCGTCCGCATCCAACTCACCGTGCTCGAGATCCATCCCGGTCCCGTGCTGCTCGGGCTCGTCATCGCGAAGCGACACGCGAATCTCGGATTCGTTCTGGGCAACCGCTATCCGCCGCTGGCGAACCATCTCAAGCAGCGCAATGAACAGCCCGATCATCTGGCCCCGCGTGCGCCCCGAGAAGATCTCCCGGAGCGTGAGACCTTCGGCCGTCGCGTCCCGACTCAACAGATCCACCAGATCCTCGGCGTGCAACTCGATCGGCGTGTCGTCGTCGGTGACCTCATGGTCGCCAACACGCTCGAGATTCACCGAAGCGATGATCTGCCCAAACGCCTCGACCAAGTCGTTGAGGTGCAGGTCTTCCAAATCCAACGCGTCGGACTTGGACTCGATCTCCGCTAGCGCCGCCCGGGCAACCGGGTAACGCGTCGCCCATTCGTTCCGGCGAACCTCCAGCGTGTCCGCCGCGTCGCGGTACTTCTTGTATTCCAAGAGTTGGGCGACGAGCGTCGCACGCGGGTCGTCCTCGGCGGGCTTGTCACTGTCCGAACTCACCGCGTCGGGTTCGCCCATAGCGATCATCCGGCTCTTGATCTCCATCAGCGTCGCGGCCATCAGCAAGAACTCGCCGGCGATCTCGACATCGATCCGGTCGATGCCGTCCAAGAACGCCAGGTACTGATCGGTGATCGTCGCGACCGGGATGTCGTGGATATCGACCTCGTGCTCGCGGATCAGATGGAGCAGCAGATCCAATGGGCCCTCAAAGGGCTCCAAGCTGACTCTGTAGGTGTCCTCCATGCCAACTCCTGGGAGGTCGATTTCTCGCGAAGGCCTCCTTGCCCTCGGCTCAGCCGCTATGGCCCGACAAGCGAGTGTACCCTTGGACAATGCCTCGAAGCGCTGATTCCGATGAGCTGGCCTTTGCGCGAGCGGTCCTCGAGCACGAGAGCGCCGCGGTCTCGCGCCTCGGCGACTCACTCGATGAACGGTTTGCCGAGGCCGTCGGGCTCATCGAGGCCTGCGCAGAGCGTGGGGGCACGGTTCTTGTCTCGGGACTAGGCAAAAGCGGGCTTATCGGACAGAAAATCTCGGCCACGCTCGCCAGCCTCGGCATCCCGAGCCACGCGGTCCATCCGACCGAGGCCGCCCACGGCGATTTGGGCCGATTCCGATCCACCGACATCTGCCTCTGCCTTTCGATGAGCGGCGAGACCGAGGAAGTCGTCAATCTCGCGGCGATCCTCCGTCAGGACAACCTGTCGGTGATTGCGATCACCGGCGAACGCGACTCCCCGTCGAGCTTGGAAGGGCTTGCGAAAGTAACGCTCCACTTGCCGGTCAAAGAAGAAGCAGGTGGAGGCACCTACATCGCCCCGACCAGTTCCACGACCGCGACCCTCGCGCTCGGCGACGCCTTGGCCCTCTGTGCCGCCCGCCGACGCAACTTCACGACCGGCGACTTCGCCAAGCGCCACCCCGGCGGATCGCTCGGCGGACAGCTTCGAGCCGTGACCGATGTCCTCCGGACGAAGGCGGGCGAGAATTTGCCGTTGATTCCTGACCAAGTCACCTTGGGCGAGGCCTTGCGACTCGGAGAAGCCGAGGGCCGACGCCGAAGCGGCGCCATGCTTCTGATCGCCGAGCAAAGCGGCAAGCTCTCGGGAATCTTCACCGACGGCGATCTGCGCAGGCATGTCTCTGCTGACAACGGAGCCCTCGATAAGCCGATGGCCGACCTCATGACCAAGGATCCTCGAGTGCTCAAAGACACCGCGTTGGTGCGAGACGCCGTGACACTCTTTCGCGAGTTTCGTCAGGACGAAATCCCGGTGATCGACGCCGAGGGTCGGCCTGTCGGCCTGCTCGATGTCCAAGACCTGATCACCCTCAGGCTCGTGAGCGACTAATGGCTGATCCTGCGGACATCAAGCTCCTGATCCTCGACGTCGACGGCGTGCTCACCGATGGCTCGATCTGGTACGACGACGCGGGCCAGGAACTCAAGCGATTCCACGTC
>JAJDDL010000059.1 GCA_029260335.1 Phycisphaerales bacterium
CCTATACCGATAGCGGCGGGTTGGCTCAGCGGTACCTACTCGATGTGGATGACGATGGCGAGTCGGATGCAGACCCGATGCACAAGGACCTGTTCTTTGAGCTGGACCGCATGGCCGGGATCGATGTGCCTCAGGACGCGATCGACCTCGTGCGCTTCGCGTTTGCGGATGCTCCTGTTGAGAATCCCGATCAGACGACGGGCATTCGTTTACACATCATTCGGGGAGACGCGGATCTGCCATTCGAAGAGCTGAGCCAGATGAATGGCGACGGGTGGCCGGTGAACTCATCGAGCTTGCGCGCTGATTGGTTTGGATCACCGGCAGAAAGAGGCGAGCCGGCGTTGCTCAATGCCAAGGCCAGAGCGTACCGCTACGGCATCTTGATGAACCGCATGCAAACGCCGTTGGGTTTCCCGGGTGGGATCGGCGAGATCGGTGGAGATGACCTTGTTCTGTTCGCGGCTTCGTGCTGCGCGACCAACCGGGCCAATGACTACGCCTCCTCGCTCATGCACGAGCTTGGTCACAACCTCGGGCTCCGTCACGGGGGAGCGGACAACATCAACGGAAAGCCAAACTACCCGAGCGTCATGAACTACACGCTCTCGTTTGCCCATTCCTGGAACGCAGATTTCTGGGAGCTCGACTATTCTCGCGAAGAACTGATGACGCTCGATGAGAGCTGCCTCGATGAGTCGGACTACGAGGGTTCGGCGGAGTACGACGACTACTTCATGCCGTTCTACACCACGATTCCCTTCAACGCTCCTTGCTGGGACGAAACAGTTTGGGGCATGCCCATGATTCGCTACATGCCCCTTTCAGAGTTCAGCCAGAACGACTTCGATTCGGATTGCTCACTGATTCAGTGTGCCATGGAGGACCTCAACTACTTGGGCCCAGGAGGCGTCTTGCCCGGATCGGCGGACCCTTCGCCCGGACAATCTCTTCGGGGACACAACGACTGGGCGAATCTGCAATACAAGATCACCAGCGGCGGCGGCGCGTTCCTCGGTGAAGCACCCGCTGACGAACTGACCGAGGAGCAGATCGCATGGATAAGGGACAACTTCCCGCCGCCGCCCTCGGGCTGCGCTGCTGACTTGGATGGCGACGGCGATGCGGATGCCGATGACTTCTTCTTATACCTGGATGCGTTCGCGATCGGCGACACGACGTTTTGTGACATCGATGCGGATCAGGATTGCGACGCCGATGATTTCTTTGGATATCTCGATCAGTTTGCCACAGGGTGCTGATCGCGTTCGAGCCTGTCCTAGCGATCACTTATGGCGAAATCTGCCCGGCGAATGCCGTGGTTTCTGATATAGTCGCCCGATCGCGGCGAAGTGATCGAATCGGGAGAAGAAGTATGGGTATCTCATGGACCTGGGGGGCCGTCGTGGCTGGTGTACCGCTGCTACTGGGCGTGAGTTCGGCTTCGGCTCAGGATCAGGACTTCATCGACAACGGCAGGGGCCCGGTGCCCTTGTGGCTTCCGACCGATTATGACCCGGGCGAGCCGCTGCCGTTGATCGTGGGGCTGCACGGGTACACTCAGAGTGGTGCCGGGCTCGAGGGCTATTTCAACCTCGTGCAACAAGTCGAGGGCGAGCGGTTTCTCTATTGCGTGCCCCAGGGCACGGTCGATGCGATCGGTGCGCGGTTCTGGAATGCGACCGACGCGTGCTGCGATTTCTTTGACAGCAATGTCGACGACTCGGGGTACTTGCGCGACTTGGTCGAGCTGATTCAGTCGCAGTACGCGGTGGATGCTGCGAGCATCCATTTCATGGGCTATTCCAACGGTGGGTTCATGGCATCGCGCATGGCGTGCGATCACGCGGATCTGACGGCGTCGATTGTGTCGCTCGCCGGGCGCTCGTATCTGGATGTCAATGACTGTGTGCCGAGCGAGCCGGTTTCGGTGCTGCAGATCTCGGGCACGGCCGACGACGTGATCCAACACAACGGCGGATGCACGTTCATGGGGTGCTATCCGGGTGCGGAGGCCTCGGCACGGAGTTGGGCGATCTACAACGGGTGCGATGGGACTGCGCGGGACGTGGGCGTGCCGTTTGATCTGGACGTGTCGGTCGCGGGCGATGAGACGACGCGGGAGCTGTTCGATTTGGATTGCAACGCGGGCGAAGTGGAACTTTGGACGCTTGCGGGGTCAGATCATGGACCGCAGTTCTGGGATGGAGGCGCGGGCGAGGGGCCCGCGGACAATCGGTTGGCGCCGTTGGCGGTCGAGTGGTTGCTCTCGCATCGCAAGGGGTGCGAGGCGGACCTGACCGGGGATGGCCAAGCGGATAGCGATGACTTCTTTGCGTTCCTCGATGCGTTCGCGGGTGACGATCTGGACGTGTGCGATCTGGATGGGGATGGGGATTGCGACGCGGATGATTTCTTTGGGTATCTGGACTTGTTTGCGATGGGGTGTTGAGAGTTCATCCACGTATTTGCGAGCCCGAAGCGCGAGCGAGGCTTGTTGGCAAATCTAGTGCTTCAACATGCTCCTACACGCTTTGCCAAGGCTTGATGTGTCGAAGACTCTTCGAACGATTCTCGACGTGCACTGTGGCCGGGCACGGCAGCCTTGCATGCGCTTCGGGCTCGCAGAGTGAAGGTGCTAGTCGAGCTTTGCGCGGAGTTTTTCGACGAGCTTGGTCTTGGACTCTTTCGCGTCACCGAAGAGCATGACCGTGTTCTCGTGGTAGAACAACGGGTTCTCGACGCCGGCATAGCCGCTGGACATCCCGCGTTTGAGCACGACCACGGTCTTGGAGTGCCAGGCCTCGAGGACGGGCATGCCGTAGATGGGGCTCGATGTGTCGGTCTGTGCGCCGGGATTGACGATGTCGTTGGCACCGATGACGATGGCGATGTCGGTCTCTTGGAAGACGCCGTTGATCTCGTCCATCTCTTCGACGATGTCGTAGGGGACGCCGGCTTCTGCTAAGAGCACGTTCATGTGGCCCGGCAGGCGCCCGGCGACCGGGTGGATCGCGAAGCGGACATCGCAGCCGCGGTCCTTGAGGATGGTCGTGAACTCGTGAACGGCGTGCTGGGCGCGGGCGACGGCCATGCCGTAGCCGGGGATAATGACCACGCGTTTGGCGCCCATCAGGGCTTCTGCGAGTTCTTCGATGTCCGTCTCGCGCACGGTGCCTTGCTCGGCATCGGCGGAGGGCTTGACGCCCTCGGCGGTGCCGAAGCCACCGAAGACCACATTCAAGATCGAGCGGTTCATCGCCCGGCACATGATGATCGAAAGGATCGCACCGCTGGAGCCGACGAGGGCGCCGGTGACGATGAGCAGGTCGTTGCCGAGCATGAAGCCCGCCGCGGCGGCGGCCCAGCCCGAGTAGCTATTGAGCAGGGAGACGACCACGGGCATGTCTGCGCCGCCGATGGCCCAGACGAGGTGGACGCCCATGCCGCATGTGATGACGGCCATGGCGATGAGCCACGGAAGCCCCGCGTCGCCCGTGGCCTTGGCGAATGGGATGCCCATCAGGATGACGGCAAGCAAAAGTGTGGCGTTGAGGAAATGTCTGCCGGGCAAGAGCAGGGGCTTGCCTGAGATCGAGCCTCGGAGCTTGGCCCAGGCGACGAGCGAGCCGGTGAACGTGATCGCGCCAATGGCGACGCCTACCCACACCTCGATGAGGTGGATCAATCGTTCGGCATGGGCCTCTGACGCGGCAGCGGATTCAACCGCAATCGCGAGGTCCGTTGCGGTATTGGCGTGTGCGCCCGGATCAAGATAGGACGAAAGTCCAACGAGCACGGCGGCAAGTCCGACAAAGCTGTGGAGCAGCGCGACCAGTTCGGGCATCCCGGTCATCTGCACGCGGGCACCCATGAAAGCGCCAATTATCCCGCCGACGATGATCATCGGGGCAATCAACGCAAAGCCGTGCACTTGGTCGTTGAGGAGCGTCGCTGCGATCGCGAGTGCCATGCCGAACGCACCGAGGATGACGCCGCGTCGGGCGGTTTCCTGTCGGCTCAACCCGCCCAGGCCGCCGACAAAGCAGACCGCGGCGACGAGGTAGACCATAGAAAGTAGGCCTTCGCTCATGCGGCACCTCGCCTAAACATCTGGAGCATGCGATGGGTAACTAAGAAGCCGCCTGCGATGTTGATCGTCGCAACGAGAAGTGCAATTGCGCCGAGGATTGCCGCTGCGGTCATGTCACCGCTGCCGGCTTGGAGCAGGCCGCCGATGATGATGATGCCGCTGATCGCGTTGGTGACGCTCATGAGCGGAGTGTGCAACGCGGGAGTGACATTCCAGACCACTTGCCACCCGACGAAGCACGCGAGGACGAAGACGGTGAAGTGAGGAAGGAAGCTCGCCGGGGCGTACTGGCCCATGAGCAGGATCAAGCCCACGAGAACGAGCCCGATGATGGCAGTCACAACCGGACGATTGGGCTTGGTTGGGACGGGAATCTTTTCGGGGGTTGGGGGCGGAGCTTTCGCCGATGGCGTAGTTGGTGGCTTGGGCGGCGGGGGTGCGAGTGGTTCGCCCTGATGCATGATGGTTGAGCCGCGGACGACCTCGTTTTCAAGATCGATCACGAGTTCGCCATCGGCGGTCATCTCTTTGACGAGATTCGCGACATTGGCGGCAAAGAAGCGGGCCGCGGTCTCGGCCATGCGGCCGGGCAGATCGCTGTAACCGATGACGGTGACTCCCTCGACCTTGACGACCTCATCGCGAACGGCACCGGCGCAGTTGCCGCCGCGCCTGGTGGCGAGGTCGACCACGACCGAGCCGTTGCGCATGGTCTGGAGTGCTTCGGTGGTGATGAGCAGCGGGGCTTCTCGTCCCGGGATGAGAGCCGTAGTGATGATGATGTCAATCTCGGCTGCCTGTCGGAGCACGAGGTCTTGTTCGGCTTTCAGGATGTCGTCGCCGAGGGCCTTGGCATAACCGCCCTCGCCTTCGCCGTCGAACTCGAGGTCGAGTTCCAGGAAGGTGGCGCCCATGCTCTCGACCTGTTCGCGGGTCGGCGGGCGGGTATCGAATGCCCGGACATCTGCGCCGAGGCTTCGGGCGGCTCCGATCGCGGCGAGCCCTGCGACGCCGGCACCAATCACCAGGACGCGAGCCGGGCGTGAGCTGCCCGCGGCTGTGACCTGGGCACCCAAGGGCCTTGCAAAGACCGTGGCGGCTTCGATGACGGCCCGATAGCCCGCCAGATTGGCCATGGAGCTGAGAACGTCCATCGACTGGGCGCGGGAGATGCGCGGGACGCGATCGAGCGCGACAACGGTCGCCTTCTTCTCGGCGAGCGCTGCCATAACTTGTTCATCCGGTGCGCCATCGAACAAACAGACGATCACACAGCCTTCGCGACATTCTCGGGCCTCTGCCAGAGTCGGCGGGCGCACTTTGAGGATAACCTCGCCCTGCGACCAACAGCTCTGGGTTATCGACGCGCCAGCTTGCTCGTAGGCGGCGTCTTCATAGCTGGATTCATCCCCGGCTCCCGCCTCGATGACCAGCTCATAGCCGAGCGCAATCAGCTTGGTGACGCTCTCAGGCGATCCTGCGACCCGGCGTTCTGCGGGGTGCGACTCATTTGGTACGGCGATCCGGATATCAGGCCTCCTAGCTCTTGGGAGGGGCTCTTGTGAACTCTCAGACTAGGCGTATCTTGGCCGGAGAGCGCATGCAAGCGGAAAATCAATGGCCGCGCTGCTGGTCTGGCAGTACGATGTTGGATGATACCCGGGGGTTTTCTGGGGTTCCGGGGAGGGGTCCGAATATGCAGACGAGAATGATTCCGAGCACCGTGGTGCTCATGGCTTTGGCAGGCACCGCAAGTGCCCAGTTGGAGACGCCGTTTCCGGCGGTCTTCGAGCTGTCCACGCTTCTGGAGGCCAACGGCGGCGACGGCAGCTTCGGGACCGTCCTGGAAGGCATCAACCAGGGTGACCGAGCCGGCACCGAGCTCGCCTCGATCGGTGATCTCAACGGCGATGGCATCGATGATCTGGTGATCGGTGCGTATCGCGCTGATCCCAACGGGATGCAGGTCGCGGGCGAGGTCTATGTCGTCTTCGGGCGATCCGACGGATTTCCTGCCGAGTTCTCGCTTGCCGATCTCGACGGCGAGAACGGCTTTGAGATCGAGGGGTTGGAAGTCGGAGATCTGCTCGGGCGAGACGTTGCGTCTGCCGGAGATATCAACCACGACGGGTACGAGGATGTCGCGATTGGAGCCTCGCTTGCGGATCCCGATGAGCGATCGAACGCGGGGATCACGTACATCATCTACGGGCGAGACGCGGGCAGCGATCCGTTCCCGGCCCAGTTCGATCTGCGCACCCTGGACGGCTCGATCGGCTTCCGGATCGACGGCGTGGAAGAGGAAGAAGTCGCGGGCGTCGGCGTTTCTCGAGCCGGGGATATCAACGGCGATGGCGTGAGCGATCTGATCATTGGCGCGGACTATGCCGATCCTCATGGCGTGTACGCGGCCGGGCGGAGCTATGTGCTCTTTGGACGCGACACGGACGCGGTGGGCGAGTTCGCCGCGGCCTTTGCGCTTGATTCACTGGATGGGTCCAATGGCTTTGCGATGAACGGTGTCGGCGAGATGGATCGCTCCGGCGGCGATGTCGCCGCGGCTGGTGACGTGAACGGCGACGGTGTCGATGATGTGATCATCGGGGCGCGACGGGCCGACGCGTTGGGTCGATATGACTCGGGTGCCGCGTACGTGGTCTTTGGTAAGCAGGAGCCGTTTGATCCTGCGATCGACCTCGCGTCATTGGACGGCGAGGACGGCTTTGCGATGGCGGGTGTTGATGAACTCGATCGGTGCGGCGTTTCGGTCGCATCAGCCGGTGATCTCAACGGCGATGGCATCGGTGATGTCGTCATCGGTGCGTATTACGCCAATCCAAAGGGCCGGGACGACGCGGGCGAGAGCTACGTGGTGTTCGGCAAGGACACAATCGGGGGCCAGCTCTTTGACGCGACCGTGGACCTGGGCGATTTGGATGGGACCAACGGGTTCCGGATGCCGGGCGTGGGAGTCGGGGATCGCAACGGGACCGATGTGGGCCCGCTTCGTGATATCAACGGCGACGGGCGCGAGGATTTGATAGTGGGAGCCGCGGGTGCGAGTCCTGACGGGATGCAGTTCGCCGGTGTCAGCTATGTGATCTACGGACGCGAGAGTGGGGATGCGTTCGGTGCCGAACTCGATCTGGCCTCGTTGGATGGTGACGACGGGTTCCGGCTCGAGGGAATCGAGGCAAGCGATCGATCGGGCGATGAGGTTTCCAGCGCGGGTGATTTCAATCACGACGGCAGGCTCGACTTCGTCGTAGGCGCATTCTTTGGCGACCCCGGAGGCGACCGGCCGACCGCGGGCCAGAGCTTTGTGATCTTTGGGCGGGGATGCCCGGCGGATCTCGATCACGACGGCAAGGTCGATTCTGACGACTTCTTCTCGTTCCTGGACGCCTTCGTTGCGGGGGATCAGGACGTGTGCGATATCGACGGCGACCGCGATTGCGACATCGATGACTTCATGGCCTTCCTCGATCGCTGTGCGGGCGGGTGCTAGGGTGTCGCGGTGCCCTGGCCTGAGGAGGCCTTGCGACGAAGGTCGTGTTGGTCTGTGACCTTCCGCGATATTGACATCAACCTCCGACCGGCTGGAAGCCGGTGCTACCGACTCAGGCGATTCGGTCGGCG
>JAJDDL010000060.1 GCA_029260335.1 Phycisphaerales bacterium
CGCGCGGTCATGGAAGAGATCATGCTCGACATGATGTACGAATTGCCCGACATGGACAACGAGGGCGCCGAGTACATCATCGACGCCGACGCGGTGGCGACTCGCTGCAGCCTGCAGCAGATCCGCAAGGTCCGCAAGGAATCGGCGTAGACCGGAAGAGATTCTCACCAACAAGAAAACCACCCGCATTTCAGTGGGTGGTTTTTTCATGCTCGGTTCTTCTCAAGACGGCATCGCTCTGGCGTCTCGCCGATCGCAAGATCAGTTCAACGCACGCGTCACGCGGACGGCCTTGCCTTCGACCTCAATCTCGATCAGCAGGTGCAGGCGATATCGGCCATCGAGCATGGGGCGGGCCTTCGCGGCGTCCTTGCACAGGACATGCGCGAGCGAGTTCTCGTCGACCATCTCGATCCGTGGATCAGCCATAGAGAGCAACCGCTCGTGTCGGATTGCCCAGCCCAGTACACTCTCGACGTGGCCGACTTGCGCCAGTTCGCATATAGCATGGAGCCGACCGTCGGCATCGACCGCCATCTCGATCTCGGGCACGTCCGGCGAGCGGATCTCGGTCGGGCGCATCCCCTCGATGAGCGCCGAGAGCGATCGGTTCTGGTCGGAGACTGTTACCGGCATTTCAACTGCCACCGGGGCTTCTTGAGTCATCGGTCGATCTTGCGCTGCGATCGGTGCGGGGATCTCTACAACCACCGGGCTCGGCACCGCCCGGCCAGTTCTTTGAAGCGGCTCCTTGGTCTGCACCGGCTCTCGTGCGGCCACTTGTTCGCTCATGATCACAGGCTCAACCGCCCGAACGGCCTCATCGCTTGCCGGCTTGATCTCTGGCGGGGTCGGAGCGGTTGTCGAAGCCTGCCCGCCGACCTGGTCGAGCAATGTGCCGATCGTGCCCGACCATTCCCCGTGGAACAGAGAGGCCGAAGGCTCGCTCGCGAGTCGCTCGACACTGCCGGCGAACGCGATCTCACGCGAGAGGCTGTGCATCGCAGATCGGGACAACCGCGCAAACGCGTCTTGAGCGCCCTCGGCATCATGGCCAACGATCGCCACGCGGATCGGCGTCTCATCGAGCTTGTCTTCACCATGGCTCGCCAGGGATTTGATCGTTCTGAAGGCGCCGACGACCGCTGCTTCGTCGCCCCCGGAGAGCACGACCATGCCGTCGATCGCTCCACAGGCAAGATCGGGCTCGCCCATCTCGTCGACCCGGGCGACAATGCCGACGGCTCTCTGGCGCAACGCACTCAGGGCTCCTTCGATCGTGCTGGTCCCCAGATCGCCCTTGGAATCAACGCCCACAAGGTCGATCGCAAGCGAGCCGCCCATCAGGCGAATCAAGCCGACCGGTCCGCCGAGCGCACGCGCACGCATCGCCGCGTAGGTCTTGACCCAGCTCGAAGCCGAGACCGGGAGATGACCCAGAATCAGACCTTCGATCGGTGGGGTCTGGAGCTCAACCGGCAGCGGCCGGGCGTTGCCCAGGGTCACCCGAACGGGTGGCGCGTGTTTGCTTTGCAGAGTACTCGTTGGTGGCTCCTGGTCGGATTCGTCACCCAGGAAGAGGTCCGCTAACGCGTCAAACTCCTCCTCGGCGTGCTTCGAACCCAGTCCATGGGTAAGGGTCAGTCGTGGTGATGGCTGCTCGACGAGCTTCGCCTCATGCGGAGCTACGGGTGTCGGGCAACTCGTTGTGGCATCTGTGCCGGTCTGTTCGCTCATGTTCGCCGTCCTGGCTGATGGGCCTACCGGTTGCTTGGCCATCCAGGGCCAAGCGTCCTTAGTTATGCGTCTCGATTAGCTCGCCTGTTGCACCTCCGCGATCGCGGAGCGAACATTGAGTACGCTGTTTAACTCACCAAATGGATTTGGCTCCTGCCTGTCGTTGTACGGATCGACTCGCCAAACTCCATCGACGACGAGTCTATATGAATAGCTTCCGACCGGAAGCGATAGTGACAACTCGTGCACGCCCAACTCACGGTTTACACGCAGGGTGTGACGCCCCGGTTGCCAGTCGTTGAAGTTGCCCACGATCTCGATCTGCTCTCCCAGGGAAAGCGGATAGACAAAGACGGCCTTCTCGCTGCCCGATCGCACGCCGAGCAATCTCTTGGTCGAGGGTTCGGGGCTGAGCGGTTGGCTCGCCGAGGGCGTTTCCACTTCAAGCGTCACGCGAGTGCCGGGCCCGAGCATCTGGCGACGCAGGGCCTCGGCCCGACGGGCGATATCTTCCACCCGACCCGATCCACCCTCTGCAACCGGCGATTGGATAAACGCCTCGGTTGCCTCCGGCGACGTGATAACCTCGGGCAGACGCTGAAATCTCGCATCGGGCTCTGCGGCCATCGGCAACGCAAGCATGGGCCCAAGCCACTCGGCGAGCATCGTGTAGTCCCGAGCCCCTATTGAATCGGGCGCGTAGTCAATCGCGGGTCGACCAAAAGAAACGGCTTCCTTGAGCGTGCTGTCCCGCCGAATCGGCGTCGGGCTCACCCGATCGGCAAGTTCGGCTCGAAGCTCGCTCAACAAATCGACCGC
>JAJDDL010000007.1 GCA_029260335.1 Phycisphaerales bacterium
CGCCGGAGAACAGCGCGGCTCGATCGTACGTCCATCGGGCTAGCGCCTTTGCCGCACTCATCCCGCGGGCTTCATCGCCATGGGCTGGGACAGCTCGTGGCCCTCGGTATCCCCGAATCGTGTCAGGAATCTCTCGAAGGAGCCGACATAATTGGTGGAGGCTTTTTGCGGCGAGCCGTGAAGCGCGTTGTCCATGCGTTGCAACTCATCACGCAGCACGTTGGCGCACGTGACATGGGTCTTGGAGAAGTCCACCGTGCGGCCATCGAGTTCGAGCGTCGGGGAGGTTGCGTCCTCCATCGCCCGCGTGACCTCTGCGATGCGTCCTTCAAGCCCACTCAACTCCTCGAGGAACCAGAGGTAGTGCAGCCTCCAAACGGGTTGAAAGAACCGCCCGGTTGTGAATCTCAGGTAGGTGCTGCACAGGTTGCGTACATGGCAGCACGAGGATTCGTCGATGCCCTCGGCGAGTGCTCGCGCTGGGGTTCGTGTCTGGATCCAGGAATACGGGTCCAGATTGATTTCGCGTCCCCCGAGCCGAGCACTGCGGTGGAAACAGTGGATCGGCTTCCAGTTGCTGCGCAGCCAGGCGACGTCGATACCCAGGCACCAGGTGCCGATGATCGCGTCGTCGTCGGTCAAGCCATCGAAGTGGGTGAGTTCCAGCCCGCTGAAGCGGAGCTCTTTCTCGCGCATGGTCTCGACCACACGCTGGAAGTACTCGGGCACGACGGGGTAGAGGTCGAAATCATGCAGGATCGCGTGTTGGGTCTGGCATTGCGCGAGCGCGGTCACGGTGTTCATGGAGTTGTAGAACGTGGAGACGTTGACGCGTTCGACGATCCGCCCCGGGCGCTGGGGGTAGTGCAGGAACGTGAGCGGCAGGTCGGGGAACTGCTCTGCGATCGTCCGCTGCAACTCGGCCGAGCCCGGGCGTTCACAGCGATCGAAGACCACGAAGAGATCACGCAGGCCGGCGAGATCGGCATTTTGCACGAATCGGAGGTTGACGTTGAGCAGGTGGCGCAGATCCCAGGGCACGCCGAGCACGATCGTGAATCCATCTTGGGGATCTGTGATTGGCTGCCATCGCAGGAGCCGGCCCAGGGCCAGCTTCACAGCTTCCCGGCCGACTCGGTGGCGGGCAATCTCGATGAACTTCTTTGCGCTTGCCATCGGTTCTCACCCATGCGGATTGCGAGAGTCTGAGAAAAAACTCAGCGTATCACAAGCCCGTATCGCTCACACTCGTCCGCTCTCGCACCACTTATGGACAACGGCTGTCGGCCCTCCTCCCGATCGAGGCAGGCAGTTCTCCCGCACTCCATCGACGATTTGCCGATATGGATCAAGCGATTGAGCCGATGTTCCTCTCTGCGATCATGCCCTCACCACCGGAACTGATAATTCGCCGCGGACCCACGCGTGGTCGATCTGGCCGTCGGCGTTCGACACCTTGGGTGAATCGCGATGGGCTTTACGGCGTGCCACATGGGCAGTATAGTCGGCCGTGTTCTTGCTGCACGGTTGCTGCGCCCGCTGCTCCATGCAAGCGCGACCGCAGGAGGCTTGGATGAAGGAGTCGCTTGTCAATACGGCCATCGGGCGCTGGCTCGGAGCCGGGCGCGACCGATGGGGCCTGCTTCGTGCCGCCTGGCGTCGTGATGAGTCGATCGGCACACGCTGCAATGATCAACTCGCGACATTTCTCGTGACCCATCTCTGCCAGGACGGTTGCACGTTGGTCGATGTCGGGGCTCACATCGGATCGATCCTTGCCGAGGCCCGACATGCGAATCCGAAAGTGCGCTGTATCGCGATCGAGGCGATGCCCGAGAAGGCCGCCGGGTTGAGGAAGCGTTTTGGGGATGTCATCGTCCATGAGTGCGCGGCTGGGGAGCAAGAGGGCGAGTTGCCATTCTTTGTTTACACCAAGCGTTCGGGCTACAGCTCGCTTGGCCGGCCCGCGCAGACCGAGGGGGAGCAGATCGAAGAGATCCGTGTGCCCGTCAAGCGTTTGGATGATCTCGTGTTGTCCGGAGGTGATCCGGAGACGTCGAACGGGTCAGTGGCCCAGAGCAAGATCGACGTGATCAAGATCGACGTGGAGGGCGCAGAGTTGGGCGTGTTGCGAGGCGCGACGAGCGTTCTCTCGCTACAACCCACCATCATGTTCGAGAGCGGCCCAGAAGAGGATCACGGATTGGGCTATTCCTGGGCCGACCTTTGGCGGTTTCTCGATGAGCATGACTTTGCCGTGCTCGTGCCCAATCGCGTCGCTCACAATGACCCGGGCCTGAGCCTCGAGGGGTTCTGTGAGAGTCATCTCTACCCTCGTCGCGCGACAAACTACTTCGCGGTCGCTCGAGGACGGCGCGAGGAGGTTCGAGATCGAGCGCGCAAGCTCCTTTCGGTGCGGGTGAGCTGATCCGCGCTCATAGACTCGTGCCGAGACGTAGTGCTACGGCTGGCGGGCGAATCCCTCGGCGATGTAAGACACGACGGTGCTGGCCTCAAAGCGCGAATCCCAGGACGAGCGGGACAAGCCGCGGGCGGCCTGGATGAATGCCTCTCGGCTGGGGTCCTGCCCGAGCGACTGCATATAAGTGGTGACATCTCGCTCGGGATCAACGAAACTGATGCTCATCGCGTCGCTTGCGCCGATTTCCCGAGAGGCGAGGAGCCAGTCGTCGAAGTCGATTCGTACGCCGTCGACCCGGAAGATGCCGCTGTGCTGATCGTGCCCGCCGTAGTAAGAGTTCTCTCGGTAGTAGACTCTGGATGGATCGAACTCGTTCAGCTCCATCAGGTTGAGGGCGTCGTCGAAATCGATGATTGTATTTCTCTCGATGACGACCGAGGAAACCCGGTCCGCAACGACCCAGATGCCGCCCCAGCGCCAGTCATACGAGACATTGTCACGAATCTGCAGGCCTCGGATGAGTCCGTTGGTGCGGGGGTAAAGGCGGATGGCGAAGGTCGTGCCCTCGTACTCCTTATCGATGAAGAAGTTGCGTTCCACGATCCCGTTGTCGCACGTACCGAAGTCCAAGCCGAAGGACTGGGGCACGGAGTTGATCGTGCGGCCGATATCGGTGAACACGTTGTCGCTGACTTCAACATCGGAGAGGCCATGCTCGACGCGATCGCCCATCACGCAG
This sequence comes from Phycisphaerales bacterium, assembly GCA_029260335.1. Classification (GTDB taxonomy): domain Bacteria; phylum Planctomycetota; class Phycisphaerae; order Phycisphaerales; family UBA1924; genus S146-42. Next base: position 3,162 of record JAJDDL010000007.1, read on the forward strand.
CCGTTGCCGTCCGAGAGGAAAAGGTTCTGCTTGACGTCCAGTCTGGCGATGGCCGCCGGATCCTTAGAAGCTATCTTGAGCCCGAAGCTCGATGCGCGGGAGAGGACGTTGTTTCGCACAACGACATCAGATGTCGGGTCCTCTTCGGAACCGAGGATATAGATGTTGTGATTGAAGATCGTGGGCTCGGCGGTGCCGTCGTCGCGCCAGCCGTTGTGGTCGAAGACATTGGCTTCGACGGTCAGCCCGGTGATTCCCATTGCGAAGAGTCCCTGGCTGTGGCCGCCGAAGGGGGCTGCGCAGTCGAGGATCGTGTTGCCGCGGATCTTGCAGTTCGTTCCGCGTTGCAAGATGATGCCATCCTTGAATCCCTCGATTCGGCAGTTCTCGATATGCAGGCCCTCGCCTTCACGATTCAAGGCGATGACGCCGGCTTTTCTGGTTCCATCGGATGGAGCTCTGAAGTGCAGGTTGACCAGCGCGTAAAAGCTCGTCGTGGCGTGGGAAGCGTTGAGCCCGGCCTCTTGCAGAGGCGGCGCGATAACCGGCCGCGGCATGTCGGGGTCGCCGTAGCTGGTGATCACCATGGGCTCTTCGAGTGAGCGGCCACTCTTGTCCCAGGCGACGCCCTCGCGGAACACGTCGCCTCTTCGGAGCAGGATCCAGTCGGGATGGTCCCTGCGTGCCAGGCTGCGGGCAGAGCGGATGGTGCGGAGCGGGCGTTCGATCGATCCATCGCCCGTGTCATGGCCGCGCGTTGAACTGACGTAGATCATCTGGGAGTCAGGAGAGGGCGTGAACTCCGCCCATTCAAACCCGACTGGTTGGTCGTGCTGGTCGGAGTCACCGTCTCCGTCTCCGTCTCCATCGCCATCGCCGGGGTCATCGTCCGGCGGAGTGTTGAAGTCATAGCCAACAACCAGCCGCGGTTTGGGCTTGGTTTTGGGCCTCTCGGGGTCGTTCCTGGACTTCCACTCATCCGAGGCAGGGTCGGCGGTCACCAGCCTGGGCCTGGTAGCCTGGGCCAGGGCGTTTGCGGAGATCGAGCAAATTCCTGCGAGGGCGATGAGAGCCATTGCCCGCTTCGCAGAATGCGACAGATGTTGGTTCATAGTTCTAAGCATCGAGTACATGCGCTCCAAAGGCTGCCGGCGCGGGTTGATTGCGGCGGCATTTGGGGCTGCCTGCCCTGCCTCAGCC
>JAJDDL010000061.1 GCA_029260335.1 Phycisphaerales bacterium
GCTCAGAGGCCTGTATGGTCCAACCCACATGCTCATGCGCCAGCTCGATGGCCAGATCAAGGGCCTGACTCGAAGCGTGGACGCTCGAGCCGAGAAAGTCCTGCTATTGCTTGAACAGGGTGGCGGAGAAGAAACCTCGCTATCGGTTGGCAACGACACCGATCTTGGCACTCTCAAGACACTGCATGACGCGGCCACCGAGCGACTCAATGACACCCGACAAAGCCTGGTGAATATCAACATCGACCAAATCGCGCTGCGCAATAGCCAGCGGGAGTACACCACACAACTCGCCAAGTATGCCGAGGCTCGCGCCGCGCTCGATCAGGTGGAACTGGAAGAACTCGCAAGCGACGCGGTCGGCATGGTCCAGATCACCACGGCCTCGACTCCAAGCTACCCATACTCAGATAAGCGAAGGGCGTTTGCGGTCATGGGCGGCGGTGCCGGTGCCGGTATGGCACTGCTCTTTGTCCTCGGCTGGGGGCTCTTGAATCGACAATACCGCTACATTGACGACCTCACAGAGCCTTCGTTCACGGCGCCGCTTCTTGGCTGCCTCCCCGATCTGGTTGACTTCCGCGATGCAGACGACCAGACCACCGCCTGGAGTATCCACCAGATCCGCAATCTCTTGCAGGCCAAGACCGGCGAACGCGAGGGCCGAGGCAATCTCTATGCCATCACGAGCCCGCAGTCTGGAGATGGCAAAACAAGCCTCTCCTTGGCCCTTGCAATCTCCATGGCCAAGAGCGGCAAGCGGACCGTGGTCGTCGATCTGGACCTCGTTGGACGAGGCCTCACCAGGCAACTCAATCTGGAAAACGCACCCGGCATTCGAGAAGCGATAGCCAATGAGCACCTCAATGGCGAGGTCACCGAGAGCGAGGTTGCCGGCTTGAGCGTGTTGCCCGCTGGGCACGACACGTCCGTCGATGAATCCAACCTCTCCTCGTCGCGGCTCGAAAATATCATGGCTCCCCTCGCTCAGCAGTTTGATGCGGTCATCATGGATACCGGCCCCGTGCTCGGCAGCCTGGAATCGAGCCTGACCTGTGGACTCGCCGATGGCGTGCTCGTGACTATCTCTCGGGGCCAGAGCGAGTCGCTGGTCGAGAGCACGCTCCAACGCGTCCGTTGGCTCGGTGCCGATTGCGTGGGCTTGGTCTTCAATCGGGCAACCAGGCGAGATCTCCGCCGCAGCCATTCGTTCTCCTCAAGCACGTCCATGCAATCGAGCGCCAACCAACGAGCCCGGAACAAGTCGCGCCGCGCGGTATTGGTCTCGGCCGTCGGTGCCCAGGACGCCCAGAAGATGCTCGGCGCGGCTCCTTCCAAGAAGAACAAGCGGAATCGCCGTCGGTGATTGTCGCAACAAACCAGTTCGATCGTTCGAGGGGCTTCGACGCCGACAAGCACACTTGCTTCGGACTGCCCGCCCTGGAACTCCATGACCGATACTGGGCCTCCAGAAGGGTGCGAGTCGTCCGCCGAGGCAAGCACCAAGCCATCGAGCCCGGGCCCGCGCTGTTCCTGCTGCTGGAGCCCGACAATCTCACGTTCTTTGACCCAGAACCCGTCATTCGCCGGCTCCGCGCAGGCCGAGCGGGCCTCGCGCGCCTTGGACTTCGCTCTGAATCCGGCTCCGGATACGTCGAACGCATTCAGCGCGACAATGATGGCCGATTCGAGTCCGTCAAACGAGTCTACGGCGTCAGGTCAGACCGCCCAAAGCGTGCCTGGCTCACCCCGAGCGTCGGTCTTGCCAAGACCTGGGCCCTGTGCGCTTCCACCGCAAACTGGCTCAAGGCTCTCAGCGACTTTCCCAACTCGAACTCGATGGTGTCTATCCGGGTTGATGCCACTGTGCTCCAAGACGATGAGACCGGACGAGAGCGGGCCATTCGTTATCTCTCCCAAACCTGGAACCGTGTCGGCACCGTGCTCCCTGATGTCTTTGAGTTCCAGCCCGGTGTCTGGGTCCACCAGGACGCCGTCGTGGATCCGACCGTCCGACTCGTGGCTCCGGTCTGGGTGGGCGCGGGCGCGCAGATCCCCGCCGGCTGCGCGGTGGTTGGCCCGTCGATACTCGCCGATGCAGGACCTATCAAACAGCCAACCGACCGAGACATCGACTGGGGAATGTTGCGCACGCCGAGTTGGCGTATCACGCCTCCGACCCATCGAAGAATCCTATTGCGTGGGTCCAAGCGGCTGTTCGACATAGTCTTCAGCCTCTTCGTCTTGGCTTGCACCGTGCCGTTCTACCCACTGATCATGCTGGCCATCTTTCTTGAGGATGGCTGGCCCCCGTTCTTCGGACACACACGCCAGACCAGGCTGGGCAAACCGTTTAAATGCCTGAAGTTCCGCACCATGTGCAGGGACGCCGATCGGATCAAGCAAGAGATCCTGGAAGACAACGAGGTCGACGGACCACAGTTCTTCGTGAAGGACGACCCGCGCGTGCTGCGGGTCGGAGCGATCCTGCGCCGATTCCAGATCGATGAGTTCCCGCAGTTCATCAACGTCCTGCGCGGGCAGATGAGTATCGTCGGGCCCAGGCCGAGCCCCGACAACGAGAACCAATACTGCCCCACATGGCGTGAGATGCGGCTGGGCGTCCGCCCGGGCCTCACCGGGTTGTGGCAGGTCAAGCGGACCCGCGAGCCGGAAACGGACTTCCAGGAGTGGATCCGCTACGACCTGGAGTATGTCCAGCACCAAAGCTGGCGCATGGATATCTGGATCATTTTGCAAACGATCAAAAGAGTGATCGGGGGTTGAGCAATGGCGATGACCGGGCGCGCAAAGAAACGACTTACGCTCGCACTGCTCGTGCTGATACTTGGCGGCGTGGCATTCCCCAGCGCATATCTCTTTCGCCGGGCACAGAAGGCCCAGAGCATCGAGAGCGCACTTCAAGAGGGCATGCAGGCCCATGCCAACGAGGAGCACGCCAAGGCCGTCAAGCGGCTTCGCTACTACGTCAGCGTCCACCGCGACAACGACGAAGCGAATCTCGCCCTCGCCAACAGCCTCAGCGCCGAACCCGGCGTCGGCCGCGACCTGTTGCTCGAAGCGATCGACCACGCCTTGCGTGTCTCCGCTCCCGAGCATCAGCACGAATCCCTCTCGCTCATCCTCAGTCTTTCCAAACGCGCCGGAACACTCAGTGAGACTTCCCAAGCCGCCGACCGCCTCCTGCTCATCGACGACACAAACTACGATGCGCTGAGCACGCGCGCCGCCGTGAGCCTCGAGCTTCGACGATGGTCCGACGCCGAAGGCAAGAAGTCGGCCCAGACCGCGGCGACTGATTTGCGTGACCTCTATCCCAACGATCTCGACGCACAAACGCTCTGGTTTCTTGTTCAAATCTCGCTGCCGGAAGACCTGCAGCTAGCCCCAGACGATCTTCGCGATCAACTGCAAACTGTTTACCAAGCCAACGCCGATGATCCGCGATTCGGGCTCATGCGATTCGACTTCCTGGTTCGACTCGAACTGATAGAAGATTCCGTCGCGGCCCTGAATGAGTGCTTGCAGATCGGCGATCTCAGCTTGGTCACGCCAGAGCAACTGCGATTCTGGGCCGTCCCCATGCACCGAATCGCTCGCCTTGCTCAGAACCCCGAGACCAGGCGGGATGCGGCACTCGCACGCGAGAAGTTT
>JAJDDL010000062.1 GCA_029260335.1 Phycisphaerales bacterium
GCGCATTCGACACCGTGCTTGCCGACTCGTTCGACGCCGACCAGGGGTGGACTGTCCAGAATGACGGGGCCACCACCGGCGATTGGGAACGAGTCGAGGTCGTCGACTTCTGGGCCTGGGATCCTGAGGGCGATAGCGACGGCAACGGCTGGGCGTTTGTCACCGGCAACGAAGACCGCCTGGACGTCGATCGCGGTTCGACAATCCTCATCTCGCCCGCGATTGACCTGACAAGCGGCGCGGCGAGGATCTCATTTGACTACTTCTTGAACCAGAACCGCCAAGGCCTGGAGGACGGCTTGTTCGTGGAGGTCGATTCCAACGATGGCGCCGGGCCTTGGATTCCGATCGCGGAGTATCGCTCTTCGACCGATGGCTGGCAGAATGTCGTGATCCGACAAGATGAGTTGGACGCCGCGGGCGTCACGATCAGTTCGGCCATGCGCCTTCGGTTCACCGCGACCGATGCATCGCCCGAGGGCATCGTTGAGGCGGGTTTGGATGCGGTGCTCATCCAGACCGTCTTCTGTGACTCTGGTTGTGTTGCCGACTTTGATTCCGATGGCGACATCGACGCCGAGGATTTCTTTGCGTTCCTCGACGCGTTCGCGGCGGGCGATGACCGCGCGGATCTGGAGGGTGATGGGGACCTCGACGCCGAGGACTTCTTCGCGTTCCTGGACGCGTTCGCCAGCGGCTGCTGAATCAATCGCTCTGGATAACTTGGGGCGGGGGCGGCTCGCGGCGCTCCCGCCCTTTTTCTGTGCCCAGGATGGGTTGGTGCCGTGGTGTGAGGAGGCTTTGCGACGAAGGCCACGCTTTGGCTCTGCATCGTCAGAGGTGGTTGCGATAGAGGACGGTCGCGGGGTGTGAAGCGGGGCCTTCGTTCGAGGACTCACCAGACGGCACCGTTCTGGAATGCCAACTCAGGATCCGCTGCTCTCGCGAACAACCAACGTCGGCTCTAGCTTCACATGTCGCGGGGGGAGTTCGGGATCGCTCAACCGCTCGATGAGCAAGCGGACCGCGTTGCGGCCCAGTTCATCGACCGGGATCTGAACGGTGGACAGTTGCGGGCGGACGAGTTCGCTCAGGCGTGTGCCATCGAAACCGACAATGCGAAGATCGCGCGGGATGTCTAGTCCGCTGTCGCGTCCGACGCGGAGGACGCCGCAGGCGATCTCGTCGTTGGCGCAGAAGACGCGGGCGTCGCGCAGGGCGTTGCTCTGGACCATCTCCCGGGCCCAGGCCTTACCCCATTCCAGGGAGTAGTCGTGGAAGCGGACTTGGTTTTCTTGGAGGGTCTGTCCGCGCGAGGAAAAGTAATCGCGGAACGCGTGGGCGCGTTTCAACGTGTCGTAGTTTCGTCGTGGGCCGCCGACGAAATAGCAGTTGCTCGGGTCGGCGCCCGCCAGCAGGTGCTCGCATGCCTGGCGTGCGCCCTTGGCGTGATCGACGCTTACCGAATCGTGCTCGTCGGTTTGCCCGGCCTCGGCCCCGATCATGACCAAGGGCACGCCCATAGCATCGAGCTGGGTTGCCAGTACACTGCTCGGCTCAGTGATCATCGCGACCAGCCCGTCGATCAGGCCGAGCGCTCGGCTGACACGAACCGGTCCATCCGCAGGCTTGGGGCCCAGATCGTCATGGATCGAACTGACCAGCACGTGATACCCAAGGCCTCGGGCCTCGCTGTCGGCGCCGCGCATGAGCTCGGAATAGAACTCACCATGCAGATCCGGCAACGCGATGCCCAGGACGCCGCTCTCGCGGGTCATCAGCGCCTGCGCAAAGCGATTCGGGCGATAGCCGAGTTCTTCCACCGCCGCCAGCACACGACGCGTGGTGTCCGAGGAGACCATGTGCGGCTTGTTCATCGCTCGGCTGACCGTTGCGATCGAGACCTTGGCCAGATCTGCCACGTCCTGGATCGATACAGACTGACGGGAACGCGAACTGGCGAGATCTCGACTCATAGCCGTCCCCATCGTATCAGACCCATCCTCTGCCCTGTCGAGGGATTCAACGCGAATTGGGCCCAGCGTATAGCTAATCGGACCAACGGGACCGCAGGCCTCCACAACTTCGTGGTTCGATTCTTCGGACGCGGATTCGTGGCGGGCTGTCTTGGGGGCGTCTTGATTGGTTGTTCCACGGCTCCGGTCGCACGTCCTCCCTACTCCTTCAACGCTGCGGATGAGGCCCTGCTCGAAGAGGTGGGGCGGGCGACTTTCTCGACGCTCTGGGATCAGGTGGCGGCCGAAACAGGCCTGGCACTAGACCGATCCAGCTCCCAGATCGTCAGCGTCGCGGGCGTGGGGATGCAACTCTCGGCTCTGCCCATCGGCGTGGAGCGAGGCTGGATCTCGCGGGAGCAGGGCGAATCTAGAGCATTGCATGTGCTCCAAAGCCTTGAAGGTGATGGGCTTAATCGCAAGAGCGGCATGTTCTATCACTTTCTCGATGGGGCCGATGCGTCGCCCTCGGATCAGGAATTTGAGTCCAACGTTTCAAGCGCCGACTGTGCGATTCTCTTCGCGGGCGTCCTGGTCTCGTCCAGTTACTTTGGGGGCGAGGTGGCCCAGATCGGGGATCGGCTCTTTGAGCAAGCGGATTGGCGGTTGTTTGTCGATCC
>JAJDDL010000063.1 GCA_029260335.1 Phycisphaerales bacterium
CTGTGGTCGTTCCCGCCTGGGATGGATGTAGTTGGCACCGTCGTGCCTGCGATGCAGGGTGACGAAGAACGTCCGGTCCCCAAGCCCCAGGCATTGTTCACGCGCGCCGGCTACGACGCCGAGTGTTCCTGGTCGCCTGACGGTCGGTTCATTCTCTACGCAAATGTCGACGGCGCAAAGAGCGAGGCGGCTGGTCGGCCGGACGCGGACATTTACGTCTTTGACACCCAGACGCGTCAGCACCACCCGCTGGTCGTCGCGCCGGGCTATGACGGTGGGCCGTTCTTTAGCCCCGACGGCAAGAGCATCTGCTATCGCTCGGATCGCGATGGCAACGATCTGCTCCAACTCTACATCTCTGAACTCGATTTCAATGAGCAGGGTGTGCCCGTGGGCGTGAAAGCCGAGCACGCGATCACGCAGAACCGGTGGGTGAACTGGGCGCCGTTCTTCCATCCATCGGGCGAGTTCATGGTCTTCACAGGGTCGGGCCCCTACCACGAGTATGACGTGTATGCGATCGAACTCGATGATGGCGAGGACGGCTACTCCATGGAGCCCGACGAGCGGACAATGCGTCGCGTGACGTTTGCGGGCGGGTTCGATGGCCTGCCTGTATTCAACGCCGACGGCTCGCTCATGATGTGGACCAGCCAGCGGACAGACACCGAAGAAGTCGTCAAGAGCCAGCTCTGGATTGCTCGGATCAACACCGAGACCGAGTGGATTGGGCCTTTGAGCGAGGCCCAGGCGATCGAGATCGCCCACGCGGCGATCGGGGAGGATCCCAATCGGATCGTGGGGCGTGCGATGATTCAGGGCGAGAACTGGCTGTATGAGGCGAAGGTGATGGGAGGCGAGCACGCCGGGCCCATTTCCGTTCTTGTGCGCCCGGACGGAACGACTCGTGTGTTCAACGACTCGGGAAACTGACCGGGCGTTTGATGGTGCCGTGGTCTGAGCGAGTCTTCGAGTGAAGGCCACGTAATCGCAGCTTGGGTGCTGGATCGATTCGAAGAACGCGCGAGATTCGCGTGGCCTTCGTCGCAATCTCAGACCACGGCACCGATCCTCGATTGTCAAACAATCTCGCTAGTCGCCCAAGAGCGCATCCAACTCGGCGTCGACCGGGTTCTTCTGGCGACGATCATCCTCGGCTCGCTTGGAATCCAAACGCTCGATTTCCTCGATCTGATTATCGCTCAGGCTCTCTTCGACCAAAGCCTCGACTTCCACTTCTTCGGGCGCTTCTGCTTCGGCCTTGAGCTTCGCGGCCTCGGCCTTGCGTTTGATCGATTCGATCCGCGAACGATCGGGCGCTAGGACAATGCTTGTCTGGCGTCCCATCCAGCGGGGCTCGAGTTCGACCTTGGAGATATCTGCAAGGCCATCTGCAAACATGCGCAGGTTGTTGATGCCCAGTTCCTTGTGGGCCATCTCGCGACCGCGGAACCGCTGGACCACCTGTACCTTGTGGCCTTCCATGAGGAAACGGCGGGCCTGGTCGATACGGATCTTGATGTCGTGCGGATCGATCTTGGTGCTCCGCCCGAGGCGGATTTCCTTGAGCTCCGAGCCGCGCCCCGAGGCGCGCGCACGCTGTTCTTTCTTCGACTCGTCATACTTGTGCTTGCCGTAGTCCATGATCTTGCAGATCGGGGGACGCTGGTCGGCGACAACTTCCACCAAGTCCAGGCCCTGCTCTTGGGCCATGCGGATTGCTTCCTGGGTATCCAGGACGCCGATCTGCTCGTTGTCCGGACCGATGACGCGGACCGGGGTCAGACGGATCAGGTGGTTGACGCGTGTGCGCCGGACGGGGCCGGCCTCTCGATAGAACCTTCTGCGTGCGATCTGGAGTCCTCCTGTGTGGCCCTATACGGACCGATTGCTGAAAATGCCACCCACGCACTCGGCGGGCGACTGTGATCTCGATTTTTGAGAGTCGAGGCGCGGAGTCATTGGCTGCGCATCAAGGCGCTGCCCAAGCTTGCAACCGATTGTCCGGTGACGCTCACGGGCGGCATGACTCCTCGGACGGGCCCACAACGGGCTCGCCAACATCCCATAAGGTAACTCATCGACCCCAACAAGGCAAGCCTTGAGCTTGTTCAAGCGGGCAACTGAGCCCTTGGGAGGATCAGAATCGGGCTCCAAACCTGGGTTTTGTGAGCAGGCAGGCCAATCTGGGGGCCCGCCGAGTCGCGAAGGGCTCAAACGAGCAACTGCACGAGGTTGAATAGGACGCTCACCACGAGCAAGGCCAGCAGGACCAGGAAGAACGGATCGCTCAGGGAGGAGTGGCCCGCAGGAGCACTGCCTGAGGCATCCACCGGCACTGGAGCGGCTGCCCCGGCTTCTGCCTCGACCATGGACGCCAGGGCTGAGGCATTGAAATGGTCTTTGTGGGCGATGGGCGGGTTTTCGCCCTTGCGAGCGGCACGCAGGTCGGTCAGCAGGTCCTGGCAGCTGCGGTAGCGGTGGCTGACCTTCTTGGCCATCATCATCTCGATGATCTCGCTGATGCCGGCGCTGAGCTTGGCGTTGACGTGGTCCGGCGCGACGAGCTCGGCTTTGAGATGCTTGTGCATCACGCTCGAGGGGTTCTTGCCGTCGTAGGGGACGTTGCCGGCGACCATGTGGTAGAGCGTGGCACCGAGCGAGTAGATGTCGGCCGGTGGGCCGATCGTCGTTTCGCCTCGGATCTGTTCGGGGCTGATGTAGTAGGGCGTGCCGAAGGCCTTGCCTGATTCAGCCTCGGCTGCTTCCTTGTCTGACATGGCGCGGGCGAGACCCAGGTCGGCGAGTTTCACCACGCCGTCCTTGTTGATCATGATGTTCTTGGGCTTGACGTCTCGGTGGATCAAGCCGCGTTCGTGGGCGTGCATGAGAGCTTCTGCGACCTGGATCGCGATCTCAATCGCCTCATTCTCGCTGAAACGCTTGTGCTTGACGATGTCGTCGTAGACGGTCCTGCCGTCGACGTACTCCATGACGAAGTAGTGGTAATCGCCTGCTTTACCCACATCGAACGCCTGGACGATGTTGGGATGGTTGAGGCTCGCGGCGGCGCGGCCCTCGGCGTAGAACCGCTCGACGAACTGGGGGTTACTTGAGAACTTGCGGGGCAGGATCTTGATCGCGACATCGCGGTCGAGGCTCAGCTGCTTGCCCTTGAAGACGGTCGCCATGGCGCCGGCGCCGAGTTTGCCCAGGAGTTTGAAGCCGGGAATCGTCTGGCCGCTGCGCTCGGCTTCGATGATCTGACGCAGCCGAGAGATCTGGCGTTTGGTGACAAAGTCGTTGTCGACCAATGCCTGGGCGAGTGAGCGGTCCGACGCCGCGTCGGGAGTCTTGGTTCCCTCAAGGCACTTCTGGACCTCGTCGGTGGTGGCCAGGCCCGTGTCGACCACGAGGCGGCCGATGAGCGTGTCGAGGTTGGTGCCTTCCTTGGTCGCGTTCTGGATGGACCGCTCGACCTCGCGGATCGATGGCTCCGTGGCCCCTTCTGGGTCACCTATCGGCACGGTCTTGCTTGGATCTGGTGTCTCGCTTGTCATGACATTCCGGGCACCGCCTGGATCTGCAACGCTACTGGTGCCTGGCTGGTCTGTCAATGCCCGATCCGTCATACGAGTCCCCACGCGGGTCAATACGCGGGTTTCTCGGCTTCGGTTTCGGACATCCGGTACCTGAGCGAGCCTAGGCACGTCCTATACTCGCGGTCCTTCTGTGAGTGCGTCCATGCTGGTCACCGAGAGCAGGCCCCGCAACCTAACGCATTGGCACGCCGGGCCTTTGCTCTATGGCGACTGGGGCACCAGCCGGCTCTATGTCCTGGGTCTGGCCTTCTTTTTCGCTGGGGTCGAGTCGGTTTTCTACCTGATGGCGATCGGGCTGCTCATGGGAGCGGTGGCCTGGGCCTACACCCACGTCTGTCGACTATTTCCTGACGGCGGCGGGGTTTATACCGCCGCCCGGGCGATTCGCCCCACATTCTCGGTCTTCGGGGCGACGCTTTTGCTCTGTGGGTATCTGATTACCGCGGCGATCTCGGTGGTCGAGGCGTTGCATTATATGGGCGTGCCCGACGGGCCAGGGCTGGTCATCGCCTCAATGGTGATTCTGCTCTTCGTGGGTGCGGTGAACTGGCTGGGCGCCCGCAGCGCGGGGATGTTCGCGCTGGTGATCGCGATCGCGGCACTGATCATCAGCTTCATCATGGCCTTGCTCTGCCTGCCCTACATCCCCGAGGGGATTCGCCAGATCGACCTTGTGGACTCCATGAGCGCTTGGGATCATTGGACCAAGTTCACGGCAATCGTCCTTGCATTGGCGGGTGTGGAAGCGGTCGCGAACATGACCGGGCTCATGCGAAAGCCTGTCAAGAAGACCGCAAGCAAGACTATCTGGCCCGTGCTGCTCGAAGTTGCGATTCTGAATCTTGTGTTTGGGATTGCGCTGACGAGTATCGCTGGCGGGGCAGAATCGTTGAGCGGGATCGCGGGGCCGCTGAGCGATGTCGATCCGGCGAGCCTGAGTGCAGAAGCCGCGGCACAGATCAACGAGATCAAGAACACCGCGATGGAGGTCGTCGCACGCGAGGTCGCGACCAACGCGATCGGAGAGCGGGGCGGTCAGATCTTTGGTACGGCGGCGGCGTGGGTGTTCGCGGGGCTCTTGCTCAGTGCGACCAACACGGCGGTTATGGCGATGGTTTCGGTAATGTTCGCGATGGCCCAGGATCGCGAGTTGCCGCGAAGGGTGACCCGCCTGAACTACTCGGGTGTGCCATATGTCGCGTTGGTTGTTGCGATCGCGTTTTCGATGGTGATCGTGCTAATCGAACGACGGCCGGAGAAACTCGCAGAGCTCTATATCATCGGGGTGTGTGGGGCGATCACGACGACGGTCCTGAGCGTGGCGCTGAATCGTGAGCTTGATCTGGGTCGTGCGGTGCGCGGCGGGATGTGGGGGCTGGCGGTCTTTCTGGGGCTCGTGACGCTCACGATCATTGTCACGCGCCCGAACGCGACTCTGTTCGCGGGGGCCGTGATTGGCGGGGTGTTGACCTGGCGGACGTACATGATCCGACGGCGGATTAAACACCCGGCACCGGTCGAAGAGCCTCCGGCCGGCTGGCTCTCTTTGGTCAATGAGATGCCGTCGGATCTGGATCCGACCAAGCCCCGGATCATGCTCGCCGCTCGTGGGCGGTATCAGTCGGACTTTGCGATCGATACTGCGCGGCGGCGAGGTGCGGCCCTGTTTACGATCTACGTCCGCACGCTTCGCGTGCTCGATACCGGCCCGCGCGTGACGCCATCGATCGAGCAGGATCGGGACGCCCAGGAGGC
>JAJDDL010000064.1 GCA_029260335.1 Phycisphaerales bacterium
ATCGGCACATCGCTCGGCATCGACGCCGCCGGCCCCTGGGCAAGCGATGGACTCACCAGAGCGACAACAAGAAGCATGGCTCGTTTCACGGCATGACCCTCCCGAGGATTCCCCGACACCGGCATCCACCACTGTGTTCGCGATCCGGACCGCTTCGTTTCACGACAAGGGCCTTTACCCTTGCCCGCACCGCCAACTCATCATCCAACTCAGATCCATGCATGGTACCTGATTCTGGTCATCATCCCATGCAATAACAACGAGTGCGCAGTGCGAATCGACCGACAGATCCCAGGCCCGACCGTCAGGAAGGGCGTCTACCCTTCCTTCGCGTCGTCCCAGGCCTCCTCTGTCAGTGATTCAACTGCTCACCCCGAACGCCACGACCAAAGGAAGCCCTCCTTGCCCGCCGAAGAACGCGTCATCCTCGTCGACAAAAACGACCGCGAGCTAGGCTCGGCAGAGAAAATCAACGCCCACGAACAAGGCGGCCAACTCCACCGCGCCTTCAGCGTCTTCATCCGCGATCCACAGGGCCGCATCATGCTCCAACGCCGAGCACCATCGAAGTACCACTTCGCAGGCCTCTGGACCAACACCTGCTGCGGCCACCCCCGCCCAGGTGAAACAACACCTCAAGCCGCGACCCGACGCCTCCAAGAAGAAATGGGCATCCGCGTCGAACTCAAACCCCTGACCAGCTTCATCTACAAGGCCCACCACGAACCAACCGGCCTCACCGAACACGAAATCGACCACGTGCTCGTCGGTGAGTTCGAAGCCGAGCCCACTCTCAATCCGGACGAAGCCGACGACTGGCGATGGATCGAACCCGATCAGCTCGATCGCGAGCTCGCCGAGTCACCCGATCGCTTCACCCCGTGGTTTCCCATCGCTTGGGCGAAGCTCAAGCAACTCGGCGGTGCCGTGGCCTGAGGAGGCCTTGCGACGAACGCCACGCGAACGTGCAAGGACCTGAATAGCAGCGCGTGCCATGGCCGCTGCTCTGAGCGGCTATGCATCCACTCCAGTGATCCTGGCTTATCCCATAGCTTCGCAAGGCCATGCCACACCTAGCCACAAATCTGCGATCACGAACCCCCATCCACATCCGTCAACCCATACACCGCAAACGTCGCCAACCAATGCTCGCCCTCATAGTGCCCACTGAAGACGTACGCCAGCCCCGCCTCCATGTGCGCCTCGGCTGAGGCTTCCAACACCTTGCGCCGCGCATCACCCTCCGGCAGCACCGCAGCAATCGAACGCATCGTCCAAGCTCGATGCAGATTCAACCCCGCCAGGTGCACGATCTTCCCATCGGTCACATCGCTCACCACCGCCGGCATCAGCAGATTCCCAAGCTCGCCCGAGCCAAGCGTCGGGAAGAACTGATCAAGCCACTCCCCAAACGCCCCGGCGTCCAACACCCGACGCATCAGGTCCGCCTCGGCGAGCCCCGCCGAGAAAAAGTCCTGGCCCGAAGGCTCATACGCCACCGGGTACGCCCGGTCGGCGATGTAGAACTCGTGGCTCTTCTGTATGACCAGTTGCTCCAGCTCCCGATCCCCCATCAACCGCGCGAAATCCAGCGTCTGTCCCAACGCGAATGCGCTGTTCGGATGCACGCCCGTCCGAATCGGCCACGACAAATTCGGCAAGTAGTCCTTCGTCCGCCCAACGATCACCTCACGCAACGGCCGCAGGTTCTCCCCCCACTCATCTCCGCGCGGGTCGTCCCACGCCTCTAGCTCCATCGCCAGCCGATACAACCAAGCCCAGCCGTACATCCGCTCGAACGATTTGTTGTGCTCTTGCCTGAAATGCTCGGCCTCGGCTTCCAACACATCGGCCGCCAGATGCTCGGCAAGCGCCGCGCCGATCTCATCGGCAACCGAACTCTGCGGATACAAACGCAAAAGCCGAAGCAGCATCCAGTGCCCATGCACCGACGAGTGCCAATCAAACGAGCCATAGAACGCCGGGTGCAACTCCCTGGGAGACAGCACCGACTCGGGCCCCACCATCACCTGCGACGGCTTGTTCGGATACTCCGTGCCGATGCCAGCTAAGGCCAAACGTGCAAACGCCGCCACTTGAGCGTCGGTCATGCTCTCTCCCACGCGCACCGACTCAGCAGGCTCGATCGGGTCGACCAGTCCAGTATTCGCACAACCCCCAAGCAACCCCAACCCGATCGCCACCAGCGACAAACCTCGAACTACGCCCATGCGACACTCCATTCACACCGTGACCCCGCAGAGCCATTACAATCCGCCATGCGCACCATCATACTGCCCTCGCTCGCGTCGTTCATAGCCCTCCTCGGAGCCTGCGCCCAAGGCCCTTCCATCGATTCGCTCGCCCGCGTCGACACCCAGGAGGACGCCGTCGAAGCAATCTCCCTCCTGCACGTACCCCTCACCCGTCCGGACCTCGATGACGACACCCGCGCACCCCTCCAGGCAAACCTCGATCAGGCCTGGGCCGATTGGGAAGCCAATCCAACCGACGAGATGACCATCATCTGGCTCGGCCGTCGCTTTGGATACCTTGCACGCTACAACGACGCGATCGCCACATTCACCAGGGGCCTGCAACACCACCCCGACTCCCACAAACTCCTCCGCCATCGCGGCCATCGCTACATCACGCTCCGCCGTTTCGACGACGCCATCGCCGACCTCAGCCGAGCAGCAGAACTCGTCGAAGCCAACAACATCCCCGATGCAACCGAACCCGACGGCGCCCCCAACGCCCAGAACATCCCCCTGAGCACCACCAACTCCAACATTTTCTACCACCTCGCCCTCGCCCACTACCTGAAAGGCGAATACGAGCAGGCCTTGCAAGTCCACGATCGAGGCGAGCCATTCAACAACACCAACGCCGACCAACAAGTCTCCCACGGCTACTGGCGCTACCGCACTCTCCGCGAGCTCAGTCGCGATGACGAGGCACGCACCTACCTCGACGAACTCATGAGCCACGGCATGTACATCATCGAGAACACCGCCTACTACCACCTCCTGCTCGCCTACCAGACCGGCGACCTCACCGAAGCTCCCAACGCAGACAACATCTACGCCCCCACTTTCGATTTCGGCATCGCCGCCGAGCACGCCGCCAACGGCGACACCGCCCAAGCGATCAAAGCCCTCCAAGCCATCATCGAGAGCGAAGGCTCCTGG
>JAJDDL010000065.1 GCA_029260335.1 Phycisphaerales bacterium
ACCTCCTGGCCATTGCGTACCAGGATCGCGTCCGTGTACCGCCGCTTGTTGCCTATCGCATCTGATGATTGCGCAAGCCCGCCGCCACGATGCACCAGCGCCTCGTCGAAGCCCTGATCGATCGGGCGCAACGGATAGCAGTCGCCCAGATGCCACTTGCCGAAGATCCCCGTGCGATAGCCGAGCCGCTTGAGCTCTTCTGTGACCGTGATCTCATCGCCGTGCATCATCGCGCGACCGCGATATGTGTCGATCGCCCCGGTGCGCTGACTCGATCGCCCTGTCATTAGCGCGGCTCGCGTCGGCGTGCATACCGGGCTCACATAAAAACGCGTGAACCAGACGCTTTCCCGCGCCAGCGCATCGATTCGCGGCGTCTCGAGCACCGGGTTGCCCGCGATGCCCAGATCGCCCGCGCCTTGATCATCGGTCATGATCAGCACGATGTTCGGAGGCGATGCGGAACCCATGGTCGCCAGCACGAGACCGCAGGCCACGCCGATTGCTTGGAGAGTGCGCATTGCAAAAGCCTACCGGAATATGGTCGGCGCACAACACAAGCCCTCTGGCTGATTCTGGTGGTTTGGTTGATCGAGCGGTGGGGGCCCTAAGCCTGCTTCTGATCGCGGGTGTACCCGTACTTGCGCTTTAGAGGCTTGACGACCAGCCCGCCACGGATGGCCTTGGTGCTGACCTTGACCTTCTTCTGGATCCGCTTCACGTTGCCGTCGGCGTCCAGGACTGGGTTGCCCTCGCCGTCGGTCACCTCGATCATCGCGTTGACCTTCTGGAGGTTGGGCTTGAAGGTCCGCCGGGAGATGCCGGTGGCCTTGAGGCCGAAGCCGCCCTTGGAGATCTTCTGACCTTGCCACGCACGCTTCTTGCCGAAGGTGGTCTTCTTCCCGGTGTAGTGGCATTCATGTGGCATATCTGGCTCCAGAATAGATGGCCGCAATACTAGGCAGCCCCGCCCGGAGAGGCCAAGAGCCCCTCTTGGGAGTAATGCTAGTGTTTGTGCTTATGTTGAGCTGTGAATCTGGCGAGTCAACAGGAATATTGGTGTTGCAATACCCTGCGTAGGACGATCGCGAGCTTGCCAGACCGACGCATCCCATGTTCAAGTACCTTTCCGCCCAACTCCCGTTCGCCTTCCAGCGCCGCTCGACGCGTCGCGATGCCGGGGTCGTCCTGCGTCTGGTCCTGATCCTCCTGACCCTCATCGTGATCTACAGCGTCGTCTTCCACTTCATCATGGAGTGGGAGAACCGAGCCCTGGGCACCGATCACAACTACTCCTGGATCACCGGCTTCTACTGGACGCTCGTGGTCATGACCACCCTCGGCTTCGGTGACATCACCTTCGCAAGCGACGTCGGTCGCCTGTTCTCCATGCTCGTGCTGCTCACCGGCGTGATCTTCCTGCTCATCCTTCTCCCCTTTGCCTTCATCCAGTTCCTCTACCTGCCGTGGGTCGAGGCCCAGGCCGCGGCCCGCACGCCGCGCACGCTCCCCGAGACCACCCGTGGGCACATCGTGCTCACGCGCGACGATGCGGTGAGTCGAGCCCTGATCGCCCGCTTGAAACAACGCGGCTTGCCGCACGTGCTCATCGTGCCTGATCTCGATGAGGCGACTCTGCTCCACGACGTCGGGATCCGGGTCATGGTCGCGGATCTCGATTCGCCCGAGACGTATCACAAGGCGCGACTCAACCACGCGGCCATGTTGGTCACGACCAGCTCGGATACCTCCAACGCGAGCATCGCCTTCAATGCGCGCGACGCGGCTCCGGACGCGAGCATCGTCGCCACCGCGGGCGAGGAAGTCTCCGTGCCGGTGCTCAACGTCGCCGGGTGCACCCACGTGCTGCGCCTGGGCGAGATGCTGGGCCAGGCCCTCGCCCGGCGGACCATCGGCGGCGACGCCATGACCCACGAGATCGGCCGACTCGACGATCTCGTCATCGCAGAAGCCAGCTGTGTCCGTACGCCGCTGGTCGGCAAGACCCTACGCGAGAACCAGCTCAACCAGCTCGGCGTCAACGTCATCGGCGTCTGGGATCGCGGCAGGTTCCAGCCCGCCGGGCCCGATACCCGCATCGGTCCCAACACCATTCTCGTGCTAGCCGGCACGCAGCAGCAGCTCGTGAGCTACGACGAGCACTTTGCGATCTACAACGCCGCGGCCGGGCCCGCGATCGTCATCGGTGCCGGGCGTGTCGGCAGTGCCGCGGCTCGCGCGCTCGAGTCCCGCGACGTGCCCTTCCGGGTCATCGAAAAAAGCCGTGCCCGCGCCCGGGGCGCAGACGTCCTGATCGGCAACGCCGCAAACGAAGAGCTGCTCGTCGAGGCCGGCATCCGCGAAGCTCCCTCGGCACTCATCACAACCGCCGATGACAGCGTCAACATCTACCTCACGCTCATGATCCGCCATCTCCGCCCGGACATCCAGATCGTCAGCCGCTCGATCCAGGATCACACCGTGGACACGCTCCACCGCGCCGGCGCCGACTTTGTGGTCTCCGAAGCCTCGATGGGCGCGAGCGTCATTCTCAACCTGCTCGATCGCAACGATCTGCTCATGCTCGCCGAGGGCCTGGATATCACGCGTCTGCCCGTACCCAAGTCCCTCGCCGGCAAAACGCTCCAGGAGACCGACATCCGCAGCGCGACCGGCTGCAGCGTCATTGGCGTTACGTTCAATGGCCAGACCGAGATCAACCCAGGTCCCAGCACGCAGCTTCATGAAGGCGCCGAGCTGCTCCTCATCGGCAGCGCCGAAGCCGAGCGAGAGTTCCTCGAGCGGTACGGCATGGTCTAACGCGAACTCACTCTCTGGCTTGGCAAAGCGACGCCGCCGGCCTCCGCCGACGGCGTCGAGATTGTGTTCACTGTCTAGGCCGTGTAGAACCGTTCTGAGACGACCTTCCCATCCTTCCAACGTCTCACGAGAATCTCGTTCCACAGGATCGGCCCCTCGGGCCCGGTCATGTCGAACGTCCATTCCGAGAGCGACACGTCTTCGCCGACGCCCGACGAACGAAGCGTCGCGCCGTTGAACGCCTTGAGCGTTGCAAAGAACGCGCTCAGGTGCGCGTGCTGGGCCGCACGCCCAACCCGTGCCTCGCCGTTGCCCTCCTGAAACGTGCAGTCCTCGGCGTAGAACTTATCCAATGCGTCGAGAATCTCGCCCCTGCCGGTCATCTCGTCCAACTCGCCACGCAGGCGAGCGATTTCACTGTTTGTCACTGTGCTTGTCATGATGATGCTCCGATTCCATACGCCTCGCCAAGAGTCTCGGCGGGCGGGTTGTGTGTTGAGTCACTGTGCAGATCGCCCTCTCAAGGTGCGATCACAGCGTCCACGCGTCAACAAACGCGCAACGAGTTCCAAATACAAGATTCTGATTGGGAATGTCGGCGGTGCTAGAAGAGCATCAAGCCCATGCCGTCCAGTGCGGCCTGCATCGCATCGCGGCGATCGCGTCGGCAGGTCATTCTTGGACGAGGCAGTCTCATGCCAGGCGAACCGTCTGTCCGGGGAGCCTATTCCCGAGTCCGGACAAGCCGCCTCACAATACCAATCGGTGAGCTGTGAGCTTGCATCTAGGGTTCGCGACGGCGGGGGGTCAAGGTGATTGTCAGAGGCTTGCCGGCCCGGAGTACCTCGATCCGCGTCACCTTGCCAACCTCGATCGCATCGCGAATCGCCTCCAGCGGGTCCTCCAAATCAAACGCCACACCATCGGCCGCGATCAACTCATCGCCCGCTCGGAGCCCGGCGTCTTCAGCCGGCGAACCGGGCAACACCCGCGCCGCCAAGAGCGTGTCATCGGCATTGTCAAATGCAATCCCGATCGAGAATCGAGCGATGGGCTGGTTTGTGCAGAGCTGGTGTAACGCGAGTCCAAACGGCTCAAGGTTGTATCCCTCGACAAGATTGGAACTGTTGCAATTCAGGTAGAAGAGATCATCGCCGCCGTAATTGAACATATTCTCAAAGCCGTACATATCACCGTTGACGAACAAGCCATCAGCTGGATACAGGTGGAAGACCTTCTCGGGGATGATCTTCCCGCTATCGACCGCCTCGTGATAGCGGCGCAGGTCGCCGACCGTCCCGACCATGCCGCCCGAGCCCATCACGAGCCACGAGGTCTTGCCCCATTTGGGTGGCGTGTTGACCTCGCCCCAGGATTTGAAGCCATATCCAACTGCCACGGTCTCGTTGGGAAACTGATCCCCGTTGAACCCCGTCCGTGTCATCTTCGCCGGCTTGAGAATGTTCTCGCGGACATACTCCTGATAAGTCTGGCCCGACGCAACCTCCACGACCGCGGCAAGCAAGCACCACGCCGCGTGCGAATGCTCGTCGCCCTGGCCGGGCTGAAAGAGCAACTTGGACTCGCGGATTCGTTGGACGAACTCATCCCGCGTGATGAACGTGTGGTCGGGATCCTCTCCCGGCTTCTCCAGGAAATCCGGCAAGCCCGAACCGCCCGACATGAGATGGTCCAGCGTTATCGCATGCTTGTCTCTGGGCATCTTGTCAAAGTACTTCGTGATCGGATCTTGCAAATCGACCAGGCCCTTGGCGTAGAGCTGCAAGATGGCCACTTGCGTGAAATCTATCGGTGTCGAGCCCAACGCAAAGACTGTCTCGCCAGTATTGGCGATTCCCAAGTCACGATTCGCCTTCCCATATCCCTCGTGGAGCACGATCTTGCCGTCGTGCACAAGCAGGAGCGAGCCAGAAAAGCCCTTCTGCACCTCGCGCTCAATGAGTGCATCGACCGAGTCCCAGGTCACGGCCTCAATGGGTTGAGCCGCGAGAGCCGGAGAACTGAGAGCTAGGCTGGCCGCGAGGCAGGCGACGGGGGTCATGGATGCGAGCAACTTCGATCTCCTGGGACACCCACCATGG
>JAJDDL010000066.1 GCA_029260335.1 Phycisphaerales bacterium
GGTTGTACGTGCCCCGGAGGCTCGCGCCGATGACCTCGGTTGTTTCCAATCGCGAGAGGTAAGCCGCGAAACCGTTGCCCATCGCGCGGAGCACCTTGGAGTTCATCTCCGCGGTCGGGATCGTGCGCCCACCTCGCTTGAGGAAGACCGGAGCAGCCGCGGCATCAATCTGCGCCAGGTGCGTCACGTGGAATCGATAGAACACATACCCGTCATCGTGCAACTCTTCGACCGGGCGCAGCGCCGCGGCGGCGTCGCCACCCAATGCGCCCACGAGCGCCCGATAGGCCCAACCGGGCGAGGTGCGATTCAGGAGCATGGTCGAAGGGAACGCCGCGTCGAGGCGATCACCCGAACGCACGGCGACACCTTCCAGCCCTGGTGTGATCTCGAGGGTCGCATCGGTCAACGTATCGGGCGCAAACGGTGTCATTGCATGGCCCAACTCGAGGCTCAAGGTGACGCCTGAGGCGAGGGCTCTCATGCGCTCTTGGATCCGCGCGTCTTCTGGGACTCCCAGCTGACGCTGCGCGCCGTGCATGGCCTCGGCGAGCGCCTCTCGAACGCACGAGCCTGGTGTCGTGCTTCTGCCACGACCGAGAATCATCCCCGAGCCGCGAAGCAAGACCGCGGCGCTCGGAACCTCCGGCACATTGCCAACTCCAGTCACATCCCAGTTCGAGAGTGCATCCCGCGCGTCCTGATAAACCTCCAAGGCCCGCTCGGCATTGATTGCGCGCTGCGCAAGTGCTTGTGGTCCGAGAAAACAAGCCAAGGCAAGAAGTGTTGGTTTCTGGAGCCAGCGCGCGTTGATTCTGGGCAACACACTCCCCCTGGCCCGTACTTTCTGGTACCATGCAAATCGCGACTGAGAGCCTCTGAGGGGCGTTTGGGCGCGGCCGAGATTCAAGGAGGATCTTCGGCACGGATCTTGAATGGAGTCTTTTGACAACTCCAGACAGGATCGCCCAATGACCAGAATACTCCTCGTTACAACACACCAGCGCAAGGTCGCCATTCTCTGCCTCCTGAGCTTCCTCGCCCTCTGCTAGAACTGATTCTGACAATGGCCTGAGCGTGCAGATCCGCTCGCGTGCTATTCGGACCATGAAGTTCCCGGTTCGCGCAGCCGCCCTGAGTTTGGGTTGGGTCCATTGTAAACCGAGAATCTGAAGCGAAAGAAAAACGCCCCGCCAACCCATGGCGGGGCGTTTTGAGCTATGACTGGATCTGGCTCGGGAGGTCCTAGAGCGAGATCTTGTCGGTGCCGAGCGAGCCGTGGTCGCCCATGCCGCCCGAGCTTGGCCCGATGTCCGGCATGCCACCGTCGCCGCCGCCTCCCTCTTCGCCTTCCATGCCGGTCGAGTCGCCCCACTGGGCCCGCTTGAGGCTCAGCCCGATCTTGCGATCGGCGATGTCGACGCGGAGGATCTTGACGTCGATCTCCTCGCCGGCCTTGACGACCTCTTGCGGGTTCTCGACCTTGTGATCGGCAAGCTCGGAGATGTGGAGCAGGCCTTCGAGATCACCCTCGAGCTCGACGAAGACGCCGAAGTTGGTGATCTTGGTGACCGCACCGCGGACGACCATGCCCGGCTTGTAGGCGTCGGGGATCGCGTGGAGCCACGGATCCTCGGTGAGCTGCTTCATGCCGAGGCTGATGCGTTGCTTCTCCTGATCGACCTCGAGGATGACGCATTCGACCTCGTCGGCCTTCTTGACCATCTCGTTGGGATGGGTGATCTTCTTGGTCCAGGACATGTCCGAGATATGGAGCAAGCCGTCGATGCCGGGCTCGATCTCGACGAACGCGCCGTAGTTGGCCAGGTTGCGCACGGCGCCCTCGATGACGGTGCCGGTGGGGTAACGCTCGCTGACGAGCTCCCACGGGTTGACCTCGACCTGCTTCATGCCGAGGCTGATCTCGTTCTTGTTCTTGTCGATATCCAGGACGACGACGTCGACCTCATCGCCCGCGCTGACGACCTCGGACGGATGGTTGACCCGACGGGTCCAGGACATCTCGGAGATGTGCACAAGGCCCTCGATGCCCTCTTCGAGCTTGATGAACGCGCCGTAGGACATGAGGCTCACGACCTCGCCCTTGATGCGAGCACCCACCGGGTAGCGGGCCTCGATCGCGTCCCAGGGGCTCGCTTCGAGCTGCTTGAGACCCAGCGCGATCTTCTCCTTGTCCCGGTTGATATCCAGGACCTTGACGGTGACGCGCTGGTCGATCTTGACGATCTCTGAGGGGTGGTTGACCCGGCCCCAGGACATGTCGGTGATGTGGAGCAGGCCGTCGATGCCGCCGAGATCGACGAACGCGCCGAAGTCGGCGATGTTCTTGACTGTGCCCTCGACCGTCTGGCCTTCCTCGAGGGTGGACAGGAGGCGGTCCTTGGCCTCTTCGCGCTCGGACTCGATGAGTCGGCGACGGCTGATGACGATGTTGCGACGCTCTTCGTCGATCTTGAGGATCTGCGAGCGAATCTTGCGGCCGATGAACTCGCCGATCTCGCTCGGACGACGGATGTCAACCTGGCTCGCGGGCAAGAAGACCGGGACGCCGATGTCGACCAGCAGGCCGCCCTTGATCTTGCGCATGACAATGCCGTCGACCACATCGCCCTCGTGGGTAGTGTCGATAATGCGTTGCCAGTTGATGATCCGCAGGGCCTTGCGGTGGCTGAGTTGGACGAGGCCGCTATCGCCCTCGATCTCCTCGAGCAGTACATCGACCGAATCGCCGATAGCACAAGATTGGCCAGATTCCTGGAACTCAGATTTGGGCACGAGCCCCTCGGACTTGAGCCCGACCTCGACGACCGCGTCGTCGCCGGCAAAGCCCATGACCCGCCCCTTGAGCAGTTTGCCCGGGACGACCTCCTGGATTTCGTCATTGAGCAAGGCGTCCATCTCGCCGCCGGCGACTTCATCTCCGAACGCCTCTGCGATCATGGACTGGGCTTCGGCATCGTCGAGCCCCAAAGAGGCGATCAGCGTTTCATCAACCATGTATGTTCCTTCGCACGTGCCTGCTCGCTCAGCTCGCCGGGTACAGCTTGAGGCGGACACGATCCTGGCCCCCGCGTGGCGCGGGGTGCCGACCCACTATCGGGCGGTAAGAAAACGTTCCCAGAGCGCCACGTGGACCACCCACATGCAACGCTCCCGGCGGGATTTCCGAGACCTCCACGATAGCCCATCAGCCTGCCTGCGAACAGCAATCGGCCCGACAAATCGCAGGTTTCGGGTGCCTTGACGCGAGATCGAGCCAGGGTCTGATGCCTCAAATTGGGCCGAGATCGGCCGGCTTGGTCTGGCGTGTTCAATCTGGGTTCGGAGTTCCGCTCCCATCGAGATCGTGCAGGATTTCGACCAACCGGCGATCAAATGCGCCTCGGACCAGGACATGATCGGCCCCGGCTTCGCTCGCCTGCGCGAGCAGATCTTCGCGGACATGCGGGCCGAAGCAAGTTATTTGA
>JAJDDL010000067.1 GCA_029260335.1 Phycisphaerales bacterium
GTTCAGGGCTGTAGTTTCTGTTAGAGGCGTGCTGCTCGTGCAACAGACGCGTTGATGCAGTTCGCGATCTGTGTGAGATCTTCTTGTCGCGAGGGACGCTCGAATGACTATTCGAGACGGTTGTCTATTTGGCCTGTTCGAAGTCTGGGGCTCGGAATGACCATCGAGAATCAAATGGAAGACATTGATGTGCAGAGTGACTTGGACCTCTCGAGTCTCTCGAAACGCGAGATCGAGATTGTGGGCCTGCTCAGTCACGGCATGTCGCGCAGCGCGATCGCCAACTCACTCTTTCGCAGCCGCAAGACAGTGGACAACCACTGCACCCGGATCTACCACAAGCTCGGGGTGCGATCGCAGGCAGAGTTGGTGAGTCTTATCTTGCGTGGGCCGGGCGCAATGCCAGTTATGGAAATTTCGTCCGCTGGTATCAGACGAAGGCAGAGCATGGGCGAGCGGGTCTACGACGCGCTTGTGCCGTTGGAATCGCGGCTGGCGGATTGTGCCTCGGAGTTGTTCTTCGATGTGTTGATCGCAGGCTTGGCCGAGGCTGTCGGAACAGAGCTTGCGGGGATCACCGAGTTTGATACTGCCGGTGGCAACTCGGTTGTGTTGGCGGGGGTTGACCGGGGCGTGCCGACAGAACGAACGATCTCTCCCCTCGCCACTTCGGCGTGTGGCCGGGTGTTGCAGTTGGGCGAGTTCGCGTGCGAGCGAGATGCCCCGTCCGTTCTTCCCGATGCTGAGATGATCAGAGCCGAGAGTATCGAGTCGTATGCGGGAGTCCGCCTCGATGCGCGGTCCGTGGGCACGGTGGGCTGTATCTGGGTTGCCGATCGCAAACCCATGCGAGACATGACTTTTGTCCAGCACATGCTTCGCTTGTTGCGACGCCGGATCAGCAGCGAAGTGGCCTTGCAGGCGGTCCTTGATCATGAAAGCGAGTAGGAGCTGGGCGGTGAACACGAACGCAGGTGTCAGGCCCGAGCCTCGGCGGGAAACCTGCCAGCGGTCTGATCCAAGAGGCGTTCACGCAACTCCAGCCGCATGGACTCGACGCGATCGCGCAAGCCGTTCAGTGCGTCATCGGCGCTCTGACTCTCGATGGTTTCAGGCGAGATTGGCTCTCCGAACTGGGCCATGACGCGACAGCCCAGAAGCCTGGGCAGCTTGCGTTCGCGGGGCCAGGTGTCGAAGGCGCCTTCTATTGCCAAGGGCACGATTGGACATCGAGCCCTTCGAACGAGTAGCGCGGTGCCCCGCTTGAAGGGCTGCACCTTCCCATCGTGCGTGCGAGATCCTTCTGCAAAGATCAGCACCGCGCGTCCCATGTGGATTCGTCGAAGCGTCTCGCGGATTGCGGCCGCGTCGGGCTCATCCTGGCGGATCGGGATCGTGTTGAGCGTCCTGAGATACGCGCCGATCGCCGAGTGCTTGAACAGGCCGATGCGGGCGATGTAATCGAGGTGGCGTCGGGCGGCGAGCGGGCCGCCGATGATGAGCGGGTCGAGCAGCGACTGGTGGTTTGCAAC
Organism: Phycisphaerales bacterium; assembly: GCA_029260335.1. Lineage (GTDB taxonomy): Bacteria > Planctomycetota > Phycisphaerae > Phycisphaerales > UBA1924 > S146-42. The sequence goes on from JAJDDL010000067.1 coordinate 1,533, forward strand.
GATCAGCAGGGGGCCGCGTTTAGGGACGTGCTGGACGCCGAACGTGCGTTGCCGGTAAAGCCCGAGCATGACGAGCATCGAGACGAATGCCTGGGCCTCGTGATACACCATGGAAATGAGCGACGAGCCGGGGTGTTTGGCACGAAAGCGGGCAAGAAGGCCGGTGTTCTTGGGAGGTGCATCAGATTCCGGCATGCGTATTCACGTGCATGACGAGCGTGTCGACGACGCCGTCAAAGTTCATCGCCGTGGTATCGACGACGATCGCGTCCTTGGGACAGACCAGCGGGCCGTCCGCGCGGGTGGAGTCCAGGTGATCTCGCTTGAGGATCCTCTGGAGCATCTCTTGCTCAGTCACCTTGGTGCCGACGTCTGCGAGCTGGCTCGCCCGCCGGCGGGCGCGAATGGTCGGATCGGCATCTAGATAGAACTTGACGGTAGCCTGGGGAAAGACGACCGAGCCCTGGTCGCGACCTTCTGAGACCAACCGCGGATGCTGCTGGGCGATGAGCCTTTGCTTGCGGACCATGTGGGCACGCAAGGGGCCGATGGCGCTGATGCGCGAAACGACCGCCGAGACGTCCTCGCTTCGGATGCGTTCGTTGAGCGGCTTGAGCCAGGCGAGGATCGCCGGCGGATCGCGGTTCCAGTCAAAGTGCAGGTCGGCGTCGGCGACGCGTTCGACGATCGCGTCCACGTCGTCGAGGTCGATGTTGTCATCGAGCGCGATCGCGGTTGCGGCGCGGTACATCGCACCGGTGTCGAGCACATCCAAGCCGAGCCTCTTGGCGACCGCGTTGGCAACGGTGCTCTTGCCCGTGCCGGCCGGGCCATCGATGGTCACGATGATGGGCTGGTCCTGGGGGATCACATCGCCAATCCGGTTCGCGACTTGGACGCTCTGGGGCATAAGGATCGCATCCGTCAGTTTGCGGCGGCCTCGATGGCGGCCTCCAAGGCTTCTCGGCTGAGCAACGCGCCCATTGTAACATCTCCTTCACCCTGATAGTCCACCGCGAGCGGGCCGTCGTATCCGACGCTCACCACGGTCTTCACCATCTCATCAAGGTCGAACCCGACATGGGTGGCACCCCCCGCCAGATCCTGCTCCTCGCCCTGCATCTCCTTGAAACCCATGGTCGAGGCGACCACCGCTCCGGCGTACGGCGTGAGCCGGCGGAGATGGGCGATGGGGTCGGCGGCCTTGCTCGCGGTCTGAAAGTCTGGGTAGGTCATGACGCGGAAGCGGCCGATCTTCTTGATCATGTCGGTCACACGCTCGGCATCGGCGGTCAGGCCCTCAGTCGGCGAAATCAGCAGGTTGATCTCGAGTCGCTCGGCGGTCTCGACGGCTTCGCGTATGCGATCGACCGCACGTTCGAAGCTCACGTCATCGTCCTTGGCGTTGATACTGATGACCGCGGCGTTGCATCCCAGCACGTGCGCCGCCTCGATCACGCGTTGGACGCGATCGACCGCTCGCTCGCCCACGTCGCTTCGGGCGTCGGCCAAGCTCTGGGGGGCGGTCTCTTGGAGCACCAGGCACGCGCACGCGGCTTTGTCGGCTCGATCGCGGAGTTGCTCGAGATTTGCTCGGGTGTAGCCGCTCAGTCGCTCGGTCGTGAGGTGGAGCCCGTTGAGTCCGAGCGTCTCCTTGACGAACGCCGGGACGTCCAGGATGCTGAGCTTGGATGAGCCTCGTGCGATGAGCAACGGGCGGAGCGTGGAGATCGCGAGTGTGAGAATCATGAGTGGTGGACTGTACCGGGACGGGGGCCGTTCTGCCAGTGTCAGGGAGCCCTCGAGGGTCGATTGAGGTGTCGGTTGTATTCCACAAGTCCAGCCCGCGGCCAAACCAGGCTTTGGTTGGCCAGGACTGCCGTCCGGACAAGAATCCGCGCGTACCATCGGCGAACTTGGGCGATCTCGCCCTCGGCCAGCGGGCCCTGACGGTGCCCCGATGCTCCCAGATGGAGAACTTGGACCATGAGTGTGCCCGAAGATCGCAAGTACTCAGACACCCACGAGTGGCACAAGCTCGAGGGTGATGTTCTCACCCTTGGGTTGACCCAGCACGCGGTCGACCAGCTCACGGACGTGACTTTCGTTGAGATGCGCGAGGCCGGGGCCAGCATCGAGGCGGGCGATTCGGTCGGCGAGGTCGAGAGCGTCAAGACCTCGAGCGACGTGTATTGCGTCGTCGAAGGCGAGATCAGCGAAGTGAATGAGGCCCTGGGTGATAATCCGGGCCTGGTCAACGAAGACCCCTACGGCGCGGGCTGGCTCGTCAAGATTCATGTGAGCGACGCGTCGGGCCTGGATAGCCTGATGGATGCCTCGGCGTATGAGAGCTCGCTCTAGTTCGAGCCCATACACGCGAGCCCGCGTGCGATTAATCGGCCGATTCTGATAATCGTGGCGGGTGTTTCCCGATTAACGCCGCGGAGGCGCGCTTCTGATGGCGTTGATTGTGTGCACAGGTGTCAAGAAGAACTACCAGTTGGGTGGTCGGTCCGTCGAGGCATTGCGCGGCGTGGACCTGACGATCGAAGACCCGGGATTCTTTGCGATCATGGGCCAATCGGGCAGCGGCAAGAGCACGTTGCTCCATCTGCTCGCGGCTTTGGACAAGCCCGATGGGGGCGAGATCTTCATCGCCAGCGAGCCCGTGCACGAGCTGAGCGAGCGGAAAGCGACGGTGTTCCGTCGAACCAAGGTCGGCGTGGTCTTCCAGGCGTTCAATCTCATCCCGACATTGACCGCACGCGAGAATGTGGAGTTGCCTGGGATGCTGGCTCGTGCGAAGAACGGCTGGCTCCGCGAACGAAGCGGTGAACTGCTCAGCGATCTGGGTCTGGGCGATCGAATGGAACACAGGCCCGAGGCGATGAGCGGCGGCGAGCAACAGCGAGTGGCGATCGCGCGGGCGCTGCTGTTTGAGCCGCCGGTGATCCTGGCCGACGAGCCGACAGGCAACCTGGATGCCGACAGTGCGCACAGGCTCTGGGCCTTGCTCGCGCAGGTCGCGGGGGCTCGCGGCACGACGATGTTGATGGTTACCCATGAGCCGGCGGCGGCAGCGCATTGCAAGCAGGCGTTTGTCATCCGAAATG
>JAJDDL010000068.1 GCA_029260335.1 Phycisphaerales bacterium
GGGAGGGTAGGGGGAAATTGAATGTGGGGGGGAGAGCCAATGAGGGAGTGAGCGAATGAGCGAATGAGGGTCTGGGACCTAGTGGGTTATTGGTTGAATCGTTGGGTGGGTTGTTGGACATGGGGGGGTGACGGCCGCGAAGCGTGCCGACCGACGAGCCCAAGGCGCGTGTTTGGTCGGTTGTTTGTTCTTGGTTGTCGTCGTATCGCTTCGCGATGACCGGCAGGGATACCGGTCCTACCGGGGGGAAGATCGCCTGCGGCGATCGGCGGCGGGATGCCGCCGCCCTGTTGGGAGTGGAGAGTCGGATGGCGCGGGACGTTGAGCGCCGGGTGGGATGTCCTTCGCGTGCGCTTCAAGTTCGTTGGAACTACGCCGCGACGTCTCGGACCGTGCCGGCGACGCCGTCTTGGGTGACGTAGAAGAGTTCGCTTGTGATCGGGTAGGGCAGGCGGCGATAGTCCGAATCCACGCGCTTGCGCAGGCGTTCGACAAAGTCGCCTGGATCGCAGCTCAGCGCGACGAACATGTCGCGGCTGGGGGCGGCAACGAGGAAGTCGCCGCCGAACTGCGGGGCCAGGCGGCTGAAGAGGCCTGTGAGCAGAAGTCGTGCGGCGTCGTAGCCGTCTTGCTCGGAGACGATTGCGGCGCGGCCGCCGTCTTTGGATTCGACGATGCGCACGTGCAGGCTCGGCTGGTATTGCTCGAGGTTGTCGCGTGCGACCGGTTCAAGGTCGTTGACGTGCAGGCCCCAGCGGATGACCTGTTCGGTGGTGACGCTGACCGTGAGATGCGGCAGGTCGATGACGAAGACGATGACCGTGCCGTTGACGAACGGGACGTGAGCGACGAGCTCGCGATTGAGGTGGTCAAAGATGCTCTCGGGTTGGATGCGGGGCATGATGCGGTCCCGCGCTAACTCCCATGGCATCTGTTCAATCTGCATCGTGTCACTTGCAAACATCTGTTCCAGGTAATGCCCGGCGATTTCACTCCCTCGCTCGGGATCCTGGCGGACCATCCGGAACAAGTTCTCGAGGTCCATACGGCGGCCATCGACGAGCAGTTCTCGCGGGCCGACGAGATGGATCTCGGCGGCGGGCTGGAGCTGGCGGACGAGGTCCACAACGACTTCGGCGAACTCACTGGGCTCTGCTGGCATCTCAGACATTGAGCTTCTCCCCATCCATTCGGCGAGAGAACAGCAAACTAAGTGCAAATCCCCATTGGATGCACTCAGCAGGCTCCCTCCTGCCCCATTGCGGATCGGCGAGGGCGGGCCGAGGGTGGAGATGGAGCAAACAAATCCGGCTGTTGGCAGGCCTGGGGGCTATGCGCGACCGTTGATCGCGTCAGAATCGGCAAGGGCTGCGGCTTACCGGGTTGTCGGGCTTGGCCTCCGCTCAACTGACTGCTACGATCGTTGTCAATCTTGAGAAGCAAGCAATTGCGTCTGCCCTGCTCGCGGGGGGACGCCTGGAGGATCAAGCGTGACCGAATCGGAGATCGAGGCAAAGGTCATCGATATTGTCTGCAAGCAGATGGGGGCCGATGGCGCAGAAGTTTCGCGCAACACACGATTCGATGAGGATCTCAAGGCCGACAGCCTGGATCAGGTCGAACTCATGATGGATTTCGAGGATGCGTTCAACACCTCGATCTCTGATGAGGACGCCGAGCAGATCAAGACGGTCGGCAACGCTGTTGAGTTCATCTCGAAGAACAACGGCTCCTCGGGCTGAGTTCGCCCATCCATGCCAGACGCAACTACAACCCGCATGGTGATAACGGGCATCGGTACGGTGACCAATATCGGACCGGATGCGGCATCGACCTGGGAGTCGATGCGCGAAGGACGATCTGGGATCAGCCAGATCGAGAGCGCCGAGTTTGATCGCTACGAGTACACCTGGCGGGTGACGATCGCCGGGCAAGTCAAGGGCTGGGATCCGTGCGAACAGGGCGGGTTCGATCGCCGAGACGTGCGCAGGTTCGACCGGTGCACCATGCTTGGGTTGTCCGCGGCTGCGCAAGCGGTGGAAGACTCGGGGATCGACTTTTCCAAGGAAATCCCGGATCGCTGCGGCGTGATTGTGGGCTCTGGAATCGGCGGAATCGGCACAATCGAAGAGATGCTCAAGGTGCTGATCGAGCGAGGGCCCGATCGTATCAGTCCGCACACGGTGCCGAGGCTCATGGTCAACGCGACGGCGGGCAACGTGTCGATTCGCTACGGCCTGCGCGGCCCGAGTTCGGCGCACGCGACCGCGTGTGCGAGTTCTGGGCACGCGTTTGGCGATGCGATGAACTACCTGCGCAAGGGCGAAGCGGACGTCATGGTCGTGGGCGGGTGCGAGGCGGCGGTGACGCCGTTGTGCATTGGCGCGTTCAGCACCATGCGTGCGTTGAGCGCGCGGAACGACGAACCCGAGCGAGCGAGCCGACCGTTTGACAAGGGACGCGATGGCTTCGTGCTTGCAGAGGGCGCGGGCTTCTTTGTCATCGAGACCTTGGAGCATGCCAAGGCGCGTGGGGCGAAAATCTACGGCGAACTCATGGGCTATGGAAACAGCTCGGACGCGGCCCATATCACGGCCCCGGACGAGCAGGGACGCGGCGCGATCAGCTCTATGAACAAGGCCATGGCCGACGGCGGCGTGAATCTGGCCGACATCGACTACATCAACGCCCACGGCACTTCCACGGCGATCGGCGACGAGGCCGAGGTGGCGGCGGTGCTGAGCGTATTCGGCGATCACGCTCGCAAGTCCGCTGACGGCAAGCTCCTGATGAGTTCGACCAAGTCGATGCATGGGCACGCCTTGGGAGCTTCTGGAGCGGTCGAGATGCTCGCGTGCATCAACGCGGTGCGAATGGGTGTGATCCCCCCGACGATCAACCTCGACGATCCGGACGACGGCTTTGATATCGATCTGGTCGCGCACGAGGCTCGCGAGCGACCGGTCCGATATGCCATGAACAACACGTTCGGGTTTGGCGGGCACAACGTCACGCTGATCGTCGGCCGATACACCGACTGATCCCGGCACGCCAGTTGCGATAGTCCTGAAGGCAGCTCGGATCGAGATAGCTGCGCGCCGCGCTGTGCCGAGGGGATCCATGGACCGGGACGTTGACTGCATTCTGAAGCTGGAGGTTCCCGTGATCGTCCGCCTGGGCGAGCGGCGGCTGAAACTCCGCGAGGTCCTGCAGCTTGCTCCTGGCGCGATTATCGAGTTGCCCAAGAGCGCTGATGAGATGCTCGATCTGATGGTCAACAACCGGCCCATCGGCGGGGGTGCGGCGGTCAAAATCGGCGAGAACTTCGGGATTCGCATCGATTGGGTCGGCAACGCCGAGGACCGGATCTCGGCTCTGGCTACCGAGGCACCCGATGAGACCGACGAGGACGCGATTGCGATGAGCCTGCTTGCCGGGCAGTTGTAGATCGAGTCAGAGGCTCGGGATAGTCGCCCCGGTGAGTTCAAGACTGCAGGCCGGATCATCCGCGTGGCCTTCGTTGCCGAGCCTCAGACCACGGCACCCAGGTATCGCTAGTTCGATTTCTGCGCGTGGTTTGCCGAGGTAGGGCGCATCAGTTGCTCGTGCTTGCGCAGGTATGACACGCAGGTCGAAACGAACGTCGCGTGGCTCCAGGTGAGGGGGCTGACGCTGATGGGTTCGCCCGTGCGGGGGTCGAACTGCTCGGCGAGCACACCCGAGGCCTCGGCTCTGTTCACGACCCATTCCAGCAGCGGGATCGCGTTTCGGAGCTCGGCGACCGTGTCGGCGGTCTCGATGCGGTGCATCGCGTGCCAGAGCGTGCAAATGATCCAGGGGTTGCCCGGGATAGCGTCGATGTCTTCGCGTTCGATCTGGTGGTAGTAGTCTCGCTCGTAGCGGGCGCATCCGCCGACGTCGGTCTTGATCCAGAGGCGTTCGAACAGGGCTTTCATCTCTTGCACGACCCGCTCGTCGCGAGCGTCGAAGCAGCCGAAGGCGAACAAGGCGTAGTTCGCCGAGTCGTGGGTCATGTCCAGGTGGTAGGTGCCGTCTTCTTGGGGCTGGGCCAGGCGCGCGAAGCGGCCGAGCTCTGGGTGGTACATATGGCGGTTGATTGCGCCGCGCATGCGATCGGCGCCTTCCTTGTAGCGCACGGCTCGGTCGGGCTCGCCGAAATCGCGTGCGAAGGCCGCGGCAGCGTCGAGGGCCCCCACCGTTGCGGCGGCGGTGAATGTGTGCACACCTCGGCGCTCTTCCCAGAGATCCCACGAGGGCTGGGGCAAGCCGCTGTGATCGCGATAGGAGAGCATCCAGTCCGCGGGGCGGGTGACGAGCTTCTCATAGAGCGGCTTGATGAACTCGACATCGAGGAACCGCTCGTAGTGCCGGCGCAGCGCCCAGAGCACCAGGGCGGTCTCGTCCTGCTGGATTGGCAGGACGTTCTGGCCGTCGAGGATCCACGGGTGCCAACTGCTTGCGAGCGCGCCGGTCGGGGTGTACTTGTGCAGGAAGTAGTGCTTCTTGGAGATGCACTCGGCGGCGAAGCGGAAGAACTTGCGGCTCAGCTCGCTCTGGCCCGACTCGATGAGCGAGTGGGCCACGAGCGCGCCATCACGCATCCAACAGTAGGAATAGTGGTCGCCGGCGAAGTGGGTGATATCGCTGTCGTTGGCCGCCAGGATCGCGCCGCCCTTGTCGATCTGGGTGCGGACGATGAGCTGGCTCCGGTAGAACAGGTCGGAGACCGGCTCGGGCAGGCACGAGGTGTTCAGGTTTTCCTTACGGCACCAGAGTCGCCAGTAGGCCTCGGTGCGGGCCATGGTCTTCTCGGGGGTTTCCTCGAGGATGCGGCGATTCAGGGCCTCGACGTCGCCGTGGCGCTGGCCGCAGGCGATCCAGGTGTGCGCGGTGCCCTCGCCGTTAGCCGGCAACTGCAAATGGATTCCAACGGTCGCGTCGACCGAGCCCTGGCTAATCGCGTTGCGTCCGAGCAGGCCATCCTCGGCGTCGCGCCAGGTACCCTCGGCACCGCCCACGCGTTTGGTGCCGATGGACCATTGATCGATACCGCACTTGGTCATGTCGCATGCGTTGAAGAGGAAGTAGGTGCGTTCTTTGTAGATGAGCACGCCCGCGGTGGCGGGGTCATAGCAGGCGGTGTCGCCCACGGGGGTGCCGTCGATAGAGAAGTCGATGTGGAAGAACAAGCGGACCTCTCGGGCGTGTCCGAGCAGGTTGTGCGCGGTGACTTTGCGGAGGAGGACCGGGGCCTCGAAGTCGACGACGTCGTTGAACGTTAGTTCCAGGCCCAGGTCCTTGTGGGTCAGGCGCACGTCGGTGACGAGCGAATCGGACTTGTAGCGCAGCTCGCGCTTCCAGTCCGCGTCTTCCATCCACACGAACTTGCCGTCGACCCAGACGCCGAGGCGCTGGATGTGCCCTGCGGTGTGGTTGGGTGCACCGACGTGGGGATAGTACAAGTCCCTAACGCGGTAGAGGTGGTCAAAGGTGACCAGAAGCTCGCCATTACCGACCGGAATATCTCGAGGCATCAGATTCCCGTAAACAGTTGGGTCTATTGCGGACGTGGAGGTCACTCGGACATGGCGGTATCGACTTTTCGGAGGCTCACGGTTCGCAAACCATGCCCATTCTACGGGGCAAACCGACTGATTGATCCGCAGTCCATTGAGGATGCGCTTGTACAAATCTGCTGCGTGGGGTAGACTCCGGTGGGGTTCGAGCCAGAAGGACCAATGCGGAGGATCCAATCATGTCGCGCAGAGTAGGCTTTACGCTTATTGAGCTTCTCGTTGTCATTGCCATCATCGCGATCCTGATCGCGCTGTTGCTGCCCGCGCTCGGTAACGCCCGCCAGACCGCGAGGCTCACCGCATCACTCAGCAATGTGCGTCAGATCGGCACCGCCATGGTCAACTACCAGTTGGACAATGATGGCGACATCCCGATGAAGTTGAGCTATCGCGATAACGGACGAGCGGGTGGCTGGTGCACGTGGTCCTATGGCGGCAAGGATTGCGATCAGTACTGGCGTACACGTTCTGGCGGATTGTTCGACGAGCCGGGCGCGTCTCGTCCGTTGAATGCTTACCTGTATCAGAACGTGAAGTTCCTCGATCCACCGAACGCACGGGGCCCGATCAAGGACTGCAGCCGATATTCGGCTCACCATGGTTGCGTCTACTGGAACGAGGGACACCCGATCGAGGACTCTCGCGACGATATCGAGCTCTCTGTCTATCGCAGCCCCGGCGACAGGTACACGCACCAGCGTAATTGGCCCAACGAGTCTCCCGAGGCCAGCAGCTATGACGATGTGGGCACGAGCTACCACGTCAACGTGAAGTGGTTCTACTACCTCCGTGACGAGGTCAACCTGCCATTCTTTGAGGCGTTCGAAGAGGGGTTGCGGCGCGTCAAGTTGGCATCTGGTTTCGACACGTCGTCCTTTGTTTGGATCCACGACGAGGTCGCCGACATTGTGGCAAATGACGCATCCTTGGACGGGATGGAAGGACACTTCGGGCGCAAGAACA
>JAJDDL010000069.1 GCA_029260335.1 Phycisphaerales bacterium
GCAGCAAGCTCTGTGTGAGCCGTCCGGGATTAATCGTCGGGCCCGGCGACCCGACCGACCGCTACACGTATTGGCCCTGGCGTATCGATCGCGGCGGGAAAGTACTCGCGCCGGGCGATGGGCTCGATCCGGTCCAGTTCATCGATGCACGTGACTTGGCGGCACTCATCGTGCGGCTGGCAGAGGACAAGGCCAGTGGGGCATACAACGTGATCGGCCCGGGCAAAGAGCTCCTCATGAAGGAGATGCTCGAGCAGACGCGCGAGGGCGTGCAGAGCGATTGCACGTTCGAATGGGTGGACGCGGATTTCTTGCAGGCCCAAGGCGTGCAGCCCTGGGGCCATATGCCCGCGTGGATACCTCGGACGCTTGAGGGCTATCGAGGCTTTGGCACTCGTTCCAACAAGCGAGCGATAGCAGCAGGGCTGAGCTTTACGCCTATAGCGAAGACGGCTAAGGACACGTTGGATTGGCTGATCGGCGAAGGACCGGAACGATCGGGCAAGCTTCCAGGCCTCGGCTTGGCTTCCGAAAAGGAAGAGGAAGTCTTGCAGGCCTGGCACGAGCGGTAGCCGACGTTTCTCACAGGGTCTATGAGATCGAACGCAGCGTGTCGATCGCCTGCGTCACTCCGGCATCGCTCGCGTTGAGGTGCGTGACGGCTCGCATGGTCGTGGGGCCGAGTGCGAGGATTCGCACGCCGCGTTGTTCGAGTTGGGCTTGCATTGCCGGGGCGTCGCCCTGATCGACATCGAAGTACACGATGTTTGTTTGCACCCGATCGAGATCGACCGTGAGGCCTGGAGTCTGGTCGATCGCCTCGGCGAGTCGTCTTGCATTGGCGTGGTCATCGCTTAGTCTGGAGACGTGGTGGTCGAGGGCGTGGATGGCCGCGGCGGCGAGCAGGCCCGACTGACGCATGGCGCCGCCGAGCATCTTGCGATATCGATGGGCGCGCTGGATCAGTTCTGCTGAGCCAGCGATTGCCGAGCCGACCGGCGCGCCCAGACCCTTGCTGAAGCACGTGGACACGGTGTCGAATGAAGCCGCGTACTCGGCGGGCGATTTGCCGCTCGCGACACTGGCGTTCCAAAGGCGTGCGCCGTCGAGATGGCATCGCAGGTCGTGCTCGCGGGCTTGCTTGCACACGCGACGGACCTGATCCAGTGGCCAGATCGTGCCGCCGCCGGTGTTGGACGTGTTCTCGACGACGACGAGGCGCGAGCGGGCGAAATGGCAGTTCTGGGCTCGGACACGAGAGGTCACAGCCTCGGCGTCGAATCGACCGTCTGGGGACGGGATCGTGTTCGCCGAGCATCCGCCGATCGCGGCGAACGCGCTAGTCTCGTAGTTGATGACGTGCCCGCCCTCGTGGATGATGATGTCATCGCCCGGCTCGCAATGGCAGCGGACCGCCAGGAGGTTGGCCATGGTGCCGCTGGGCACGTACAGGGCTGCTTCCTTGCCGAGCAGCTTCGCGAGTTTCTCTTGCAGGGCCTGAACAGTCGGCTCGTCGCCCAACACGTCGTCGCCGAGTTCGGCGTCCCGCATGGCGTCGAGCATCGCCGGCGTCGGTTGGGTGACGGTATCGCTCCGGAGGTCGATCGCTTGGGGCATGAAACGGGCTCCTTCTCGGACGAGTCTATAGGCTGCTGAGGACCTGTCGATCTGGCACCCTCGGCAGGTCAAATCGCCAGATCGGCAACCGGTTCGGGCCGCTCAGCTTCACCACGCCGCTCTGAGCACACAAGGCCGGATTGGCACGCGTTATGCAATGTGTTCTCGCGACTCTCACGGGGGTGGTGCCCCAGAGTATGAAAAGGAGAATGCCATGACGAGTCTGACACGCAGAAACACGAGCCTGCCCGCCGAGTTGGATGAGTTTTTCAACTCGTTCCTTCGTTCGCCGAGCTGGACGGGCAGCACGCCCGCGGCGATCATCGACGAGGGCGCACTCGCGCTGGATCTTTCAGAGAACGACGACGAGGTCATCGTGCGTGCGTCGCTTCCGGGGTTCAAGAAGGAAGATGTCGAGGTCGAAGTGCACGACGGCGTGCTCTCGATCAAGGCGACACGTGATGAGGAAACCGAGGAAACCGGCGAGCGGTTTTACAGGCGCGAGCGTCGGAGCGGGTCGTTGAGCAGGCGCGTTGCGCTGCCCGGTGCGGTCGATAACGGCAACGCGAACGCCGCGCTCCAGGATGGTGTGCTTGAGGTGCGCGTTGCCAAGAGTGCCGAGGCCCGTCCTCGCAAGCTCTCCATTAGCTAGGTGAGCGAGCCATCGGGCGGTGAACCTGCGACTTGAGGTACTTTTCAGGGCCTGGGCGTTTGTCCGGGCCCTCTTTGCATCTCCTGCATGCGCGAAGATCCAGGGTCGAGCAGGCCGGACTGCTCTCGGTATTGCGTTTGGCGAAACACTTTGTCCGTCATCGCGAATGCTCTTGGGCCGAGCAATCGCTCTCGGTAAACTGATAACGCGGAGCACGAGGAGAACACACATGCATGCACGTTTCTGTCAAAGAGCGATTCTGCTATTGAGCACATTCGTCCCCGCGGCCGTGGCCCAAATCCAACCCTGGGCACGCACCTACGGCGGCGAAGGCGCAGAGATGATCAACGGCCTGGTGCAAAGCGACGGCACTTTCCTAGCGTGTGGATTTTCAGACTCTGCGGGCCTCGGCGGGATCGATTTGTGGGTCGCCGCCATGAACGCCAACGGTGTGCCGCTCTGGCAGACGGTCCTCGGTGGTGCCAGCACTGACGAAGCGCGTCAGATCGCAAAGACAAGCGACGGCGGGTGCGTTGTCGCAGGCTACACCTACTCGTTTGGTGCCGGGGGCAGCGATGGCTGGATAGTCAGGCTCGATGCCGCGGGCGACGTGGTCTGGCAGAAAACCTACGGCGGCAGAGGCTTCGAGGGCTTCTTGGCGATCGCCGAATCACCCAACGGCTTCTACGTGGGAGGCGCGGTGGACTTCCAGCAGGCAGGGCAGGATGTCTGGATTCTTGAGATTGACGGCGACGGCGAGGTCCTCTGGCAGCAGACCTTCGAGGGCAACCAGTTCGATCAGTTGACGTCGATCGCGCCAACATCGGACGGGCTCGCCATAGTCGCAAACTCAAACTCCGATCTCGCCGATCGACCCGCGAATATTCCGTTCCATCGACCATGGCTCACGAGCCTCGATCTCAAGGGCCAGGTGCGGTTCTCAAAGACCTACAACTTTTCTGGTGGAGATGCCTGGAATCACATCGAGCCTTTGACCAATGGCGGCTTTGTCGTCACGGGCGAGATTCTCGCGGCGGCGTTTTTCCGAGGGGATCTCTGGATCACGCGGCTGGATGAAGCAGGCGAGGTGCTCTGGGACCAGCGCTTCGGCGACAACTTTGGCAATCTCAACTTCGATGGCGGCGCGGTCGTGCGCCAAACTCCCGATGGTGGATTCCTATCCGTGGGCTCCACCGCGACTGGTGGCGCGGGCTCGCAGGATCTGTGGCTCGTCAAGGTTGATGCCAATGGTGTGCATCAGTGGGATAGGACCGTTGGTCATGAGGGCTTTGAAAGCGGCAACGCCGCTCTGATCGTCGACGAGGCCAGCGTGCTCATCGCGGGTTCGGGGCGGCTGTTTTTTCCCGAGCCCTTTGATGCTCTTGCGATCATGCTTGGGCTGGATGGATCGGATGGCATGGATTGTCAGCTGACCGCCCCGGGATCGCCCAACATCTGGACGTCTACCCTCGAGATCGCCCAAGTGGAGATAACACCGAAGCCGACAGGAGTGTTGGCGATAGAGTCCAACGCGCCGGTCGTTGAAATTGAAGGGAGCGTGCTGCTCTGCGGTCGGCCGCTGATCCAGATGAAGCGTTAGCTCTTGCAAGCAGAGTGACGTCGTTCAGAGCCCGGCCTTGCTGACAGGGGTTGTCTCGACATCCTCGTGCTTCATCGCCATGCGATCGCGCATCGTGCGTTCGAGCAGGAAGAATCCCAGCGCTCCGAGCGCCGAGAGGGCCATAGAGACACCGAAGACGACGCCGCGGGGCGTGCCGAAGAACTCGGCGAGCAAGCCATCGAGGAGCACGCCGATGAAGGGCGCGATCAATCCTCGCACGCCGGTGAGCGTCACATGGACGGACATGTACTGGCTTGCGCGGTTGGGCGGCGCGAAATCGAGATGGCCGAGGGTCCAGGCCAGTGCGCCACCGCCGAAGGCCAGGCCCTGGATCGCCGCCGCGAAGTAGAGCAACGGCTCGAGCTTCATCACCGCCGCGACAAAGAACAGCCCGTTTGCGAGCGCGAAGACTTGCGCGTGAAAGACGCGGAAGCGGATGACGTGCATCCGGCTCAGGAGCCTCGACCAGATGGGCACCGACAAGGGCATGACGAGGAATGGCAGGGTGTTGGTCACCAGCATGGCTTCGAGATAGCCCATGTCGAACCGGTCCACGACGACGACCGCGAGCAAGGGCGGCACCATCAGATTGCCCATGCCGAGGATGAACATGCAGCCCATGTAGCCGCCGAAGGCCTTGTCCTCGCGCAGGATCGCGATCATGCGCAGCGGATTGAAGCTCGGGGTGGCGTTTAATGAGTCGCTTCGCTCGGCGTGCATGAGCTGGTTGTGCCCGCGGACGCGGATTCGCATCCAGATCGCAATGCCAATGACCCCGAGCACGGCGCCAATGGGAAGCATGACCCTGAACGAGCGGTCATCGAGATCCATCGCCAGACCCAGGCCTATGCCGAGCACGCCGACGAAGATGACCTGGACGGTCGCGAGTTTGCCGGTGATGGTGGCGCGGATGGACCGCTCGTAGTTGGCGTTCCAGATGGTCGAACGGATCGTGATGAACCCGGCCCAGACCATCCGGGCGAGGAGGACGCCGACGGCGAAAAGGTACAGGCCCATAGGCGAGTTCGTCGGCACCATCGCGAGCAGCACGACGATGACTGCGCAGGTCGCTTGCAGGCTGCCGGTGAAGACGAGTTTGTTGCGGCCGTGATTGAGCTTGACCCAGACGAAGCTCGTCAGATTCGCGATCGCCTTGGATGCGCCGAGCAGCGCGACGATGATGTCTAGCTGGACATCGGGGACAACGCCCGTGAAACCCTTCTTGGCGAGGACGGTGACGATGCCGGTCTCGATCCCCGCGAGCAGGAACGAGAAGAACATGATCGAGACTATCTCGTGAGAGAAGTTCTGGCGGACCAAGAGGGGATAGGAAGAGGGGCGGAAACTTCGCCAGGCGCGCTGCGCGAATCCGACCGACTCTTCGACTCTCGACTCCTCCTGATTGACGGGCACTGAAAGAGCCTAGGCCGATGGCGACGTTTGGCAACTCTGCGCGGCACAACCTGTGCTTCTGCGTGTGTTTGTCGCGTCGAAACTTGTCTTATGAGCTTGCCGAGTGGGGATAGCGGGTGAATGAGTATGGGGGCTCAATCAGTCCTGCGGCCTGGGGATACCCTCGGGCCATGAAGACTGACCCGGAGTATCTACTCGGCACCGATGATGAGGAACTCGTTCGCCTTGGCATCCAGCACCGCCTGTGGGCCGAGTCGGCCGCCAAGCTCTGGGAACAAGCCCGGATCATGCCCGGCTCTCGCGTGCTCGATGCGGGTTGCGGCCCGGGGTACGCGACGCTCGACTTCGCGCAGCTCGTGGGTGCCGATGGACAGGTGGTGGGGGTCGACGAGTCGCCGCCGTTCGTTGAGCATCTGCGTCGCACCGCCGAGGTGCTCAACATGCACAACATCGAGGCGCATCAGGGCGACGTGCAGCACCTGGAGCAGGTTCTCATGGGAACCGAGCCCTTTGACGCCGCTTGGATCCGTTGGGTGCTTTGTTTCTTGCCCGATCCCGAGCCTGTGATTGCGTCCATCGCCGGGCTGCTACGGCCTGGCGGGCGGCTGGCGGTCCAGGACTATTTTAACTACCGATCGATGACCCTCGGGCCACGCCGGCCGATCTTCACCGAGGTCATCCAAGCGATCGGCGAGTCGTGGAGCGACACGGGCGATCTCGATGTTGTCGCTCGCCTGCCGGCCGCGATGCGTCGCAACAACCTGCGCATGATTGATCTCTCGGTCACCCAGCGCGTCGCTCGACCGCACGAGCCGGCGTGGCAATGGCCGACGGTCTTCTGGCGTTCGTTCCTACCAAGGCTCGTGAAGAGCGGGCATCTCGTCGAGAGCCAGCGCGGCGAGTTCATGGCGATGTGGGAGGAGGCGAGTCAAGATCCGGACACGTTTATGGTGTTGCCACCGGTGTTTGGTGTGGTCGCCGAGCGGATCTGACGCGTGGTTGCCTTAGTTTGCTAATGCGCTAAGGCCTCGGCTTGGGCGATCGCCTCGCCGAGCGATCGTGCCTCGGCGTTGGCGCCGAGCCTATCGCCCAAGCCAGGCACGATGGAGAAGATCGGGCCGCCGACAAGCACGCGTGGGCGATTGTCGCCCAGCCTCGCATCGAGTAGATCAATGGCTTGGGCCATCGCGGGCAGGTGGATGCTCATGGTGGCGCTCAACGCGAGCAGGTTGGCATCAAAGTCTGCGCAGGCGTTGGCGAGATCCTCGCCCGGCACGTTGGCCCCGAGGCAGATCGCCCGGAACCCGCCGATCTCAAGCAGGTCAGCCAACGCGCGCACGCCCACGTCGTGATTGTCACCTTCGATCGAGGCGACGAGGATCGTCCAGTCCCTCGTCGGTTGGCGCGTTGCAGTGTGGGCGAGCACCGCCATGCTTGAACGTGTTGCGTCGGTCGCCGCGTGTTCTTCGGGCACACTGATCTCGCCGAGATGCCACATCGTGCCGATTTCGCGCTGCGCGGGGATGAGGACCTGGTCGTAGAGATCCAACGCCGATGTTCCGCTGTTGAACGCATCGCAGATCATGGAGATTGCGTTGCGCCGATCGCCGGAGATCGCGGCTTGCAGGTAGCGAATCGCCAGGTCGCTTGACGTCGTGCCCGAGGCAAGCCTGGCCATCTGGCGTGCCGGGCCTTGGATCGCTTCGATGCCAACACGAAGAGCCTCGATCGCGGTTTGGGCATCGTCCGGTTTGGTCGACTCCTGGATCGAGGCAATCAGAGACTCGAGTCCCTTTGCCAGATCCTCGCGCGGCACGCCCCGAGACTCGAACGACGCCAGCGCCCAAGCCGCGTCGTGGGCGAACAGTTCGCTCGACTCAAACTCGATCGCACTGGCCAGTTCTATCAATCGATGCGTGAGAAACTCTTGCCAATGCGAGAACCCGCCGCCGAATCGGCGTGCGGTGTCGGGGTTCGCTTCGAGCAGCGATTGGGCGGCTCCGGAGGCGATAGCCCGGGCACCAAGGCGGATCGATTC
The DNA here is from genome assembly GCA_029260335.1 of Phycisphaerales bacterium. Classification (GTDB taxonomy): domain Bacteria; phylum Planctomycetota; class Phycisphaerae; order Phycisphaerales; family UBA1924; genus S146-42. The sequence continues at coordinate 7,342 of JAJDDL010000069.1, forward strand.
AGCAACGAAGAGCGATCGAATCAAGGCAATCACCTCTCACTTACTCGCTCATCCTAGTGGCGCATCGGACAAGCGTGGGGGGCACGCGCCAGGGATTCGTTGCCGAGTTCAGTTGGATGCGACAAAGAGTCGCCCTATCAGAATCCCAACAGCCACGCCCACGAGCGAGAGCGCGAGATTCGCACCGACGTTAGTGATCGCCAGAGTTGTGCGATTTTCCTCGACAAGCCGGATCGTCTCCGCTCCGAAGGTGCTGAAAGTCGTGAGCGAACCAAGGAATCCGATCACGATGAGCAGCCTGGTTGAATCGGCGAGGGATCGAGTGCCGTCGGCAGACTGACTTAGGCCCATGATGACGCCAATAGCCAAGCAACCGAGTGCGTTGACGGTCAGTGTCCCGAAGGGAAATCGATCGCCCGGCTCTGACCCCATGAGCTCGGCGAGGCGGTTCACGCCCGAGACTCCGGCAAATCGTGTCAGTGCACCCGCGGCCCCGCCCAAGGCGACGAGCAGGCTCGCCTGCAAGACATGCACTATTCGATCGCCCTGTAGTAGACCGCAACGTGCTCGTAGACCTCGACCTCAACATCGAAGGGGATTTCGTCGCGTTCGGGGCTCGTGGGCCTCCCGCTGGCGATATTGCCGCCGCGAGCCTCGGTGCCGGGCGTGGTGGTCCTGATGTAGCGGGTCCGGGTCTCGGTCCCAGCCGCCCGAAGGCCAACACGGACGAGCGTGGAGCCGATACTCATCGCGTGTTCGACGAGCGGGCCCTCCGGATCGGTCGGGTCTTGTTCCTGGCGTTCGTCGGTAAAGCGGCTGATGCCGATGACTTCGTATCCATCGAGCGCGGGATTCGCCTCAAGCGCGTCGATCGGCGCGGGCTCGATGCGAACTTCATCCGAGTTTGGCAGGTTTGGACGTTGTGCGTCGTAGCCAAGAGCCCAAGGCGAGTCCTTCTTGCTCGCGCAGGACGCGAGCAGCGTGATTCCGAGCAGCAGGACACCGGTCCATCTCGTGCGGTTCATTCGTGGCTCCTTGTCCCAGGCATCGGCTGTCGCGCGCTCCAAACACAACCATGTGTCCGCCGAGCGGTCGCTTGAAGGTGCGTCCGGCCATTCTTGCCCATCGCTACCTGTCGGATTTTCCCTCAATCTTTCATTAGAGTATCGTCTCCGGCGAATACTCGCCAAGCATTTGGCGTTTGCAACACACCACGACGGTGCG
>JAJDDL010000070.1 GCA_029260335.1 Phycisphaerales bacterium
TTCGCCCTGGAGGCGGACGGTGAACTCGCCGAGAGGGATCTCGACATTGCGGTAGTGGAGGATGCCCTCGCGTGCGCGGAGGTTGATGGGCTTAAGGCGATTGCCGGCTTGGGAGTCGACGTCCCAGGAGAGTGCCTTCAAGAACGGCGCGAACGCTCGGCTGGCCTTGAACCCGGCGGTGCCGAGATCGATATCGATGTTGGCGTTGAGCTTGGTGAGATCGCCGTCGAGGGGCAATTCCAGGCGCCGAATGCTCAGAGCCGCGGGCTTGTCATCCTTGCCCTTTTCGATCTGCGAGAGCATGGGGATGATCTCGGCGACGCGACTTGAGAGCTCGGGCGAAAAGCTGGTGATCTGGATCTGTGGTTGTTCGTCGTCATCGAGCGGCCGGGCGCGGAAGGTGCCATCGCGGACCCTGCCGCGAAGATTGACCGCGGTGTTGGGCGTGTTGACGGTGAGGCGCAGGCCGCCGCGTTCCTTGGTGAGGTTGTCTGCGATGACCTCGGCGTTTGCCGATGCGCCGACGAGGTCTTTCAGGACGCCGCCTTGGTCGAAGAGTGCGTCGAGGAAGGCGATGGGGGCGTTGTTTGCAGACGCTCGGAGGTTGAGCACGCTCGTGTCGGGGTTGATGGCGCCGGCGGGATCGCGGGCGAGTTGAAGGGTGCCGGTGGCCTCGATTGCGCGCGAGCCGGAGTCGTTGATATCACGCAATGCCCCGGCGTCGAAGCGGACGAGGTCGGGCTCATCGGGATCGGTGCGCAGGTGGATGTTGAGGTCGTTGAGCATCTCGCCCTCGCCTGAATCGAGCGCGAGTGCGAGGCGATCGGTGTGGAGGTTGGCGTCGAATGCGATGGACCCGGCGTGCCCGGCGCGCGGCAGGCGCGTGGGCTTGGCGTCGAGGCTGATGCGTGTGCGGCCGGCGATGCCGAGCGGCGTCGAAGCGGGCAGGTGCTCGTTGATCCAAGCGCGGTCGAGGTCGATGGTCGCGGCGAGTGGGCCGACTTCGATCGCGTCCTCGCGCATCGCAAACGAGACGCGTTCTTCGGTCTGGAGGCGATCGGTCTCGATGCCCGCGGCGACGAAGACGCCATCGGTGAGGTCGAACTCGATATCCGAAGCGAGAGTCGGGCCGACTGCGCCGGTGACGAGACCTGGAGATTGCAGGAGGCGATCGGCAAGGGCGAGGCTCAGGCCTTGGAGGTTGGCGTTGCCTCGGATGTTGCCTTCGGTGCGGGCGGCGCTGAGGTCGAGGGCGCCGATTGGTGCTTCTTGTTGATCGAGGAGATTGAGCGCGAGCCCGACGGTCGCGTTCTGGGCATCGCCCGGCTCGAGGTTGAGCTCGGCGTTGAGACCATCAACGAGGATGGGGCCCAGGAAGCGTCGGTCGTCCTCGCCCATGTCCAGGCCCAGGCCTCGGATGTCGAGACGGCTGAGGGTGAGTGTTGCGCCGAGGGGCTCGTCGATCGGCTCGCCCTGGAGGTTGAGCGATGTCGGGCGGGCGGCGATGCGGAAGTCTGCCTTGCTCGCGAGCCTCGGCGGGGGCTGAAGGTCTGGAGCGAACGTTGCCAGGAGCGTTTCCATGGCTTTGGGGCGGATCGTGCCGTTGAGCTCGGTGTAGTTGAGTTGGAGGGCGGTGTTGCCGACGGTGCTGGCGAGTTCGGCGCTGAGGTGTGCCATGCTCAGGGAGCCGGTGAGGTTGATCGCGTCCTGGGCTGGTTGGAGGGCGAGGCCAGCGGAGATGCGATCGCCGAAGGTGTCGGTGGAGAGTTGGGCGAGATCGATCTGCTGGCCTGCAGAGTCGGTGAGCGTGATGCCGAGCTGGTCGAGAAGCGAGACCGGGGCGTTGTTGAGTGCGGCGCTGCCCGTCATTCCGCTGTCGGCGAAGCGCTGATCGGCGAGCGCCTGGATATTGGCAGAGTCGAGCATGAACTCGGCGGTGAACGGCTCGCCCGCGTGCGTGCTCGCAAGGTTTGCCGAGGCCGAGGCGATGCCCCGGGGGCTCAAAGCGGCTTGCATGGATACAGAAGTCAGGGAGATGGGTGTTGCGCCGTCGCGTGCGAGGCGCAGTTCTGGCGATCCCCGGATGCCCAACGCGAGGCCGCCGGCGATCGAGCCATCGTCGAGTTGGTGGTCTTCTTGTTGGAGTTGGTCGAGATTGACATAGAGATCTGCGAGTTGGGCGGTGATCGTGCCGCCGCGCGTGAGCTCGACCGGGGGGTTCTCGCCGAGCAACGCGTTGACAAGTTCGGGCTCGGCTTGGAGCGAGAACTGCATCGGGATCTCGGCCGAGCGGATGATGCCGTCGGCGACGATCAGAGAGCCCGAAGCGGTGGCCCGCTCGCTCGTGACACTGAGCGTTGCGGCTCGCCCGTTGGCGATTGGGTTGATGCCCACGCCTGCGCTGAGGGTTGGGCCGATGGCTTGGGCGAGCTGGATGTTCGAGTTGGCGAGCCAGGGCTGGGCGAGTTCGACATCGAGGTTCTCGATGCTGACACTCCCGCCGACCTGCTCGGGGTCGAACGCGACGGCACCCGACTCGTCAAACAGCTTGGCAAGGGATGCCACGAGTTCGAAGCGCCCGGCGTCGCGTCCGTCGATGGTCGCCGAGCCGTTGGAGTTGATGGCAAGGCCTGTGTCCGGTGAGAGCGTGATGGTTGCCGAGGTCGGAGCGAGGGCGAGTGAGCGGTCTTGGTCTTGGACGGTGAGAAGTCCTTCGACCGGCGGAAGATCCAGCCGGGCGCTCGCGGAGGCCTGGTGCAGCGCGAGTCCGTCGTCGGTTCTTGGAATGCGGAGCGATGCGATGGTGATCGACGCCTTGGGGTCGCTCTGAAACTCCAGGGTCTGCTCGGCGGTCTCGAGCGCGCTTGCCATGGAAGGGATCGCTCGGGCGAGACGAATCGCCTGGGCACTCGCGGTCAGTGGGCCGGTGAGTTCGATGACATCTTTGGCGATGCGGACCGTGGCACTCGATTGGGCGTGGGCCGCCGAGAACTGCATGGTCGCGGCGAGGTCGTCCATGGTGCCGAGAGCGGTACTCGTGAGCGTAAAACGCTCGCCGAGGCCGGAGGCCAGGTCTGCCTCGACGCCCGCGAGCACGCGCATGAGGTCCGAGGGGATGTCGTTGAGTTCGAGCGTGGCGTCGATCTCGGCGTTGTCCTGGGTGATCGTGCCATCGGTGTCCGACCAGTTGTCGACGTTGGCTTCGATGTTGATCGTGCCGGCGGTATTGCCCTGGTGTTCGATGGGGTCGGAGTTGAGGTTGAAGGCGATGGGTTGGCCAGGGCGGATGGTGCCGCCGCCGCGAAGGCCCTTGATGTGGCTCGATTGATCGCCTTCAACGATTTCGATGTCGAATGCGTCGAGTTTGAGGTCGACGTTGAGGCCCGAGGGGATCGACGCGGGTTCATCGGACGATGGCTTCGATGGCGCGGTGGGTTTGGTGGCGTCGAGGATCGTGAACTGGCCGTTGGGTCCGCGTTCGAGACGGGCGTTGCCGCTGATCGTGACCTCGCCCAGGTTGGTCGGGCCGAAGACCAAGCCCAGCAGGCCCTTTTTGACAGACGCGTCGACAGTGGCAAGCTCGACGCCGTCGGCATCGATGATGCGCAGGCCCGAGACTTTCTGCGTGCCCGTCCACGAGAGCTTGAGGCTCTTGAGCTCGACGCTGCCAGCGATGGCGTTGGTCGCGGCGTTTGCGATCTTGCCTCGGACGATCGATGCACCGAGCGTGGGGACAAGGATCGCGACGATCAGCGCTAGGGCAACAAGGGTGCCCGCGACGATGATCGCGATCCGACGAATACGACGGCGCTTCGGAGACTTGGTTGTCATTCTCTCACCCGAGGCTAGGTCTTAGCCCTCGCCCACCTTGGAAATCTGCCATTCCTTGACGTCGATCGGAGCCTGACGGCCGAAGATCGTGACGAGCACGCGGACCTCGCTCTTCTCGGGCATGATCTCGTCGACCGAGCCCTCGTAGCCCTCGAACGGTCCATCGTTGATCGTGACCTCCTCGCCCTTCTCGAAGGTAAGGCGCAGGGTTGGTTCGTCATCGGGCTTGCGGCTATCGCGGAGCATCTTCTCGACCTCGTGGTCTTTGAGCGGCGTCGGCCGCCCGGCGGTGCCCACGAAGTCGCCCACGCCGGTCGTTTCCTTGATGAGGAAGAAAACGTCCTGCTGGATGCGGCCGTCTTCTTCCAGACGCATCTCGACGAAGACGTAGCCCGGGTAGAGCTTGCTCTCGGTGATCTTCTGCTTGCCGTTCTTAAACGTCTTGACCTTCTCGGTGGGGACGAGGATGCGTCCGATCCAGCCGAGCTTGTCGTCGATTTGGACCTTGCGGAGCAGGGTGTTGCGAACCGAGTGCTCCTTGTTGGAGGCAACGCGGAGCACGAACCAGTCCATGCCCTCCTGGCGGACGGGCTCATCCTCATCGATGACGTCTGCTACCTCATCGGGGCGCCCGTCCAGGGACTTGGCGGGTTTGGCGGGCTTCTGCTTGACCTCGACCGCGGGCTCTCCGGGAGTCTCTGCCGCGGGGGTTTCCGGTGTGTCGTCGACCGGTGCGTTGTCTGCGGCGGGCTGGTCTGCCGGATCGGTGGGCACGGTGTCTTGCACGTTGCTGTCTTGTTCGTCGACCATGTTGGTCCTCCCGGCGGATCGCTCCGCTCGGTTTCATTGATTTGCGGTCCGGGGTTTCTAAGAACCTCGAACTGTTAGCTGCGGGTCGTTTCGAGCACGTCCAAGGCGCGGAAGATCAGAGCGAAGATAAAGTCGATACTGAAGAGGAAGGCGGCGATGAGGAAGCACGCGAAGACGACGACCCATGTCGATCCGATGATCTCCTTGCGCGACGACCAGTTGACCTTTTTCATCTCGCCGTCGGTGGCGATAAGGAACTCGCACGTGCGTTTGTTGAGCCCCACGAAGAGGTAGATGAAGAAGCCGCCGATGAGCACCACGCCAGCCATGAGCGCGAGCTGGACGAGGATGGGCTCATACGCCGGGATGCCTTGCTTGCCGACGATGCGGGCACCAAAGCCGGTCTGGGCCGCGTCGTTGACACGCTCGGCCTGGCTCGGATTGAGACCCTCGGGGAACTCGAGCTCGTCGACGATGATCCGGTTGGCTTCGACCTCGCTCACAATCGCGTGGCCTAGCACCTCGGGTACCTGGCGACCCTCAGCCGTAATGGGCTTGAGCGGGTTGATGCCCACGAACTCGACGCGCTGCCCGACGGCGGGCTCGGCCTGCACGCTCCGGAGCGTGAGACGCCAGCTTTCAATGGGCGGGCGAATGAGCGTGCCCTGCTTCCAGGCCCATGCGCCACCGGCGAGCACGAGCACGCCCGTGAAGACGGCCGTGAGCACTCGCACCCAATATCCCTGTCCAGGCTTGTATACGCCCTGAGCCATGCGGCGGACCTCTCAAAGAAACTCAATCAGACACACGCCAGGAGGGACTCGAACCCCCAACCTGCGGATTTGGAATCCGCTGCTCTACCAATTGAGCTACTGGCGTCCTGAACGCCAGGGCCCGAAATGGCCAGAAGGCCAGATCGCGAGGGATCTGGCCGTCTGGCAGTAGGCTTGCTGGCAATCCTGTTTCACTTTCGCTTGATCTTGTGCAGGGTGTGCTTGCGCAACCTCGGGGAGTACTTGCGCAAACCATCCTTGATCTTCTCGGGCATGCCACCCTTGACGTTGATGGGCGTGCGGTAGTTGAGATCACCGCACTCGCTGCACTGGAGCCACACGAACTCGCGGGCGTCTTTCTTCTTGGCCATCGGGTGGCACTCCTTTCGCGCGAACGCGACTACTCAATGATTTCGGTGACCACGCCCGAGCCGATCGTGCGGCCACCCTCGCGGACGGCAAAGCGCAGGCCCTTTTCCATCGCGACGGGCTTGTCGACGAGGTCGACTTCCATCTCGATGTTGTCGCCTGGCATGCACATCTCGGCGCCGACGAGCTTGACCGAGCCGGTCACGTCGGTGGTCCGCATGTAGAACTGCGGGCGATAGTTGCTGAAGAACGGGGTGTGACGCCCGCCCTCTTCCTTGGTGAGGACGTAAACCTCACCCTTGAACTTGGTGTGGGGCTTGATCGAGCCGGGCTTGCAGATGACCTGGCCTCGCTCGATGCTGTCCTTCTCGACACCACGCATGAGCAGGCCGACGTTGTCGCCCGCCTGGCCCTGGTCGAGGGTCTTGTTGAACATCTCGACGCCGGTGATGGTCGTCTTGGCGCTTTCCTTCTCGAGGCCGACGATCTCGGCGGCATCGCCGACCTTGATCACGCCACGCTCGATACGGCCGGTAGCGACCGTACCACGGCCCTTGATGCTGAAGACGTCTTCGACAGCCATGAGGAACGGCTTGTCGGTCTCACGCGGGGGCTCTGGGATGAAGGTATCGATCGCCTCGAAGAGCTCGTCGATCGCCTTGCAGGCCTCGTCGTCGGTGGGATTCTCGACCGACCACTTGGACTGGCCGCGGATGATCGGCGTGTCATCGCCGGGGAACTGGTACTTGTCGAGCAACTCGCGGACTTCCATCTCGACGAGTTCGAGCAACTCCTCGTCGTCGACGAGGTCGACCTTGTTGAGGAAGACGACGATGTGGGGCACGCCCACCTGGCGGGCGAGCAGGACGTGCTCACGCGTCTGGGGCATGGGGCCCGAGTCGGCGGCGACCACGAGGATGGCGCCGTCCATCTGGGCGGCACCGGTGATCATGTTCTTGACAAAGTCGGCGTGGCCCGGGCAATCCACGTGGGCGTAATGCCGATTGTCGGTCTCATACTCGGTATGCGATGAGTGGATGGTGACCGTCTTGGACGAGTCACGCACGGTACCACCCTTGGTGATATCTGCGTAGCTCTTGATCTCGCCACCAAACCGAGCGGCCGAACGGGCACTCATCGCGGCCGTGAGCGTGCTCTTGCCGTGGTCAATGTGACCGATCGTGCCGACGTTAACGTGCGGCTTACTTCTCTCGAATACACCCTTAGCCATCGTGATCTACCTCGTCGTGACCGACTCCACCTGGAGCCTTATTACAGTGCGAAGATCCGCCTCGCGTCGCCACGCCCCACTGGCGCAGACCCACGCAATCCATACATTCTTGCGCGCCCAATCGACTTGTCGACCGAACACGAGACCGAATCGGGTCCAGCTCGGCCTCCCAACCGAGTCACACCCACCTATCCAGCCCTGGGAAAACCTGGGGCTGGGCCAGAAGCCGCTGAAGGGAGTCGAACCCTTGACCTCACCCTTACCAAGGGTGCGCTCTACCACTGAGCTACAGCGGCGCATACCCACCAAAGCCCGAGCGGGGCCATATGCGGAACGCATGGTAGACGGGTCGCGGCATGGGTCAATGTGCTCTCGGACCAGAGGGCATCCCTGGTTCTGGCCTGAAATGGTCGAATCGAGGCTCTCAAGCCCCTGTTCGAGGGTAAGTTAGGTCGTTGGAGCCCGGATACTGCGCGGGTCGCCTGGACTGATTCCAGGGACCGGGCCAGCCGAAGAGCTCTCGAACTGGAGGCTACGCCCATGGGTCGATTTCAAACTGCCGCTCTGGCCCTGGCCGCCGCCGCCGGCACCGCCCAGGCGACCTGGTCCATTCTGCTGGTCGATACACGCACGGGCGAGGTCGCCCTGGGCTCTGCCACATGCCTGACGGGCTTTGATTTGCGGGCCAATACCCCCGTGATGATTGTCGGGCGGGGCGGGGTGACGGCTCAATCGTCGGTGGATCAGCGGGGGTACAACCGGGTGTTCGCGCGGGATCGGTTGCTCGAAGGCGTCGATCCCAACACCATCATCGATCTGCTCGACGATGTTGATAACGCGCATCAGTCGCGTCAGTACGGCATCATCGACGCCGCCGGCGGTGTCGCGACCTTCACCGGTGCCAACGCCGGGCAATGGGCCGGCGGGATGACCGGGAGTTTCCAGTCATTCCACGGCGGGGTCGAAACAACGATCGTGTACGCGATCCAGGGCAACGTGCTTGCCGGGTCGCCTGTGGTGAATGAGGCCATCGACGCGGTGACCAATACGCCGGGTGATCTTGCCGAGAAGATGATGGCGGGGATGGAAGCTGCGCACGAGTTGGGCGGCGATGGCCGGTGCTCGTGTGGCAACGATCCCGATGGGTGCGGCTCGCCGCCGACGGGGTTTGATCCCGAAACTGATAAGTCCGCGCATATCGCGTACATGCTCATCGGGCGGACGGGCGATCTGGACTCGTGCCTGAGCGTGTATCGCGTGGCACCGCAGTCGTACGCGGTCGGGTTCATGGATATCAACGATGATGGGCTGATGGACACGGTGACCACCGGCAACAACGGGTTGTATCAGATGATCAACTCCACGCCGGACACGCGCTTCGTCAAGTTCGACGCGGCGGAGTTGATCGGGGCGCTGCCGGGGCGGGGCGAGTACATCGAGACAGGTGACGTGACTGGGGACGGAATCGTTGACGCCGTGGTCGCGGTGCCCTCGGATAATGCGGTCCATGTGTTCGCGGGCGACGGCGTCGGAGGCTTGGGGAGTCCAACTCGGCTCGACACATTGCCCGGCGGGCCAGAGGGGCTTTCGTTGGGCGATCTGGATGGCAGTGGGGCGATGGACATCGTGACGTCCACCGCGACCGGGGGTCAGGTTGCGATCCACCTGGATGACGGACAGGGAGGGTTCGATCCGGCGGTATTGGTAGGCCTTGGCGGGAATATCGTGAACCTGAGCGTGCTCGATTTCGATGACGACGGCGATCTCGATATCGCGGCGTTGCAGCCTTTGTCCGATCGCGTGGCGTTTGTGGAAAACGACGCGGGGTCATTCGCGTTCGTCGGCAGTGTGTCGACGTTGGATGATCCGTTCGATCTGGTGAGCGGCGACTTTGATGACGACGGTGATGATGATCTAGCGGTCTCGCATCGCAATGGACGGGCGGTCAGCGTGTATTTGCAGGATGCGGGTGTGTTTCTGCGCTCGGATGTCGTCGTATCGCAACGGATGCTGGAGATGCACGCCGCGGACGCGGATGCCGATGGGGACCTCGATCTGATGGCTATGCGACTGGGTGGCTCACGATTCGCGACGTTCTTCAACGACGGCGCGGGCGGATTCAGCCTGGACAGCGAGGACAATCAACTCGCTGGAGGCGGCCAGGACTTCGGCATCGCGGACCTCACTGGCGACGGACTGCCCGACGTGGTCTCGCCGGGCGGCAATGCGGGCACGAGCGCAGTGGCGAACCTGGGGGCCAGCAGCGCTGTTGGAATGTTCCCAAAGGAACTCGGCTGTGCGAGCGGCGACTATTACATGACGTTCAACATCGCAAACCAGAGCAACAACAGCGATGACCCGACGCGGCAGTTGCGCGGCTTGTTCGACACGTGGCGCGCGGACCTCGATGGGCATGCCGACGCGGTATTGAGCGATGTGAATCTCGCCGAGGATTTGATCGCCGATGGCCGCCAGACCACGATGACGGTCAATCTGATCGATTGGCAGAACTCTTCGATCACGGCGCCGACATCGATCTCGGTGGAGCATGCACCGGGGTCTGACGGGCGGTCGACGATCGGAGCGATCACCGATCTGGGCGGCGGGGCGTTCGAGGTCGTCATCGGCGGCGCGAATGAAGCGGGGCAAGACGCGTTCCGAATCACCGCAGACGACGGGGTGCGGCCGGTGGTGCTCATGCCCGACCCGACCATCGAAGTGATCTCGCACCCGGCGGATATCGATGGTGACGGCGATGTGGACGCCAAGGATTTCTTCGGGTTCCTGGACCTGTTCGCTGCGGGAGATGCGCGGGCCGATCTGGATGAGGACGGGGATATCGACGCGGATGATTTCTTCGCGTTCCTAGATCTATTTGTGCTGTAGGTTCAATGGGGGCCCTGGCGCGAGCCTTGGCTTCAGGACCGTCCAAATCTCCTCTGCGTTTGGTAGTTTCAAGAGCCCAGGCTCGCGCCAGGGCCTCCTTTGTTGAGGGCTTACTCCCTTGATACGTGGGCGTTTGGGCGCGATCCGCCTAGACTGGCCCCCACGAAAAACTCACGAGCAAGCGAGAAGGAGCAGCGATGTCTGAGATCAAATCGACCAATATTCACTGGCACGAGGGCAATTTGACGCGCGATGAGCGTTGGGAAGCACTCCGTTGCAAGGGCGGCACCGTCTGGTTTACCGGACTCTCGGCGTGCGGCAAGAGCACCATCGCCAGCGCCTTGGAGCAGATCCTGATCCAGTCGGGCGTGAACTGCTACCGGCTCGACGGGGACAACATCCGCTTCGGGCTCAACAAGAACCTGGGCTTCAGTGCCGAGGATCGGGCCGAGAACATCCGCCGGATCGGCGAGATCGCCAAGTTGTTCTCTGACGGTGGAAACATCACGTTGACCAGCTTCATCAGCCCCTACGCCGCCGATCGCGACGCGGCCAGAGCCGTGCACGCCGAGGCGGGCCTGCCGTTTTATGAGATCTTCGTCGACACGCCACTCGAGGAGTGCGAGAAGCGCGATCCCAAGGGCCTGTACAAGAAGGCACGCGCGGGCGAGATCAAGGGCTTCACGGGGATCGACGATCCGTACGAGGCGCCCGAGAAGGCCGAGCTGGTTCTCGATACCACGGGCAAGAGCGTGAACGAGAGTGCGCAGGAAGTGATCGACATGCTCGTGCGTGTTGGGTTGATCGAGCAGTAGGCGCGAAACTCGGTCGCCTGGTTTCAGAACAGTCCATCATTTTTCGCTGCGGAGCGGCGGTGCGAGACGAGCGACGGGCGATAGCCCGTCGACCCGATGCTCCCGTTGCCACAGCCGCGGAGCGGCGCTCGATATCGTTCATCGATTCGAGCGCCGCTCTGCGGCTCGCTCTACGCAGGACGAAGGCGGTTTAGCGCCTCGTGTCGTCCGGCGTGGCCTTCACTCGAAAACTCGCTCAGGCCACGGTACCGGCTCATGCCCCAAGCACAAATCGTCGTTCATTCCAGAGTTTCTCGAGCTTCTCGATCATCGCCCCGGCCGTCGGGAGCTCTCTGCCGCAACCAACCAGCAGGTCGACCAGACCCTCGAAGTCGCTGATTGCGATGTACTCGCTATCGATGCGCGCTTCGGCTTCATTGCCCGCTTGCACCTCATCGAGATTCGCCATGTTGTGGTAGTTGCCCAACGGCAGGCAAACGCAGTTGGCCTCGTAGCCGTACTCGCAGAACGCGGTCGCCTCGCACGCGCCGCCGGC
>JAJDDL010000008.1 GCA_029260335.1 Phycisphaerales bacterium
GCCGCCGTCCGGATCAGCCGATCCAAAGGCACGGGCTTGTAAAGATACAAATCCGCTCCGAGGCTCTCGGCGTACGCCTTGTGCCGCTTGCCCTCATTCGCGGTCACCATGATGACCACGGGGCTGTCCTCGCGTCCCTTGATCCGCTCCAAGGCAAGGAAGCCGCTCCGGCCGGGGAGCATCGCGTCCAGGATCACCAGCTCGGGGTGATCTTCGAGGCACTGATCGATCGCGTCGTTGCCATCGGTCGCGAGGTTCGTCAGGGCACCCTCGGATCGAAACGCGACATCGATCGACTGCAGGATGTCGGGGTCGTCGTCGACGATGAGCACCTTGGCGCCCTCAAGTCGGTTCTGATTCTCGCTCATGTGCTTCCTCCGGTGGTGGTGCCACCCCCAGCCATTCAAGGCCCCCCGGTCGGCCGAAACCAGCGGGCCGAGGCGTTCGGGGAAACGGCGCGGATTGAACAGGGCCTTGAACTGGGCGAATCCTCGCCGCGAAGCGGCGCACGCTGGTAGCCTGGGGCGCAGCCCCAGGAGGGCGATCGTTGTGAGTTCGCCCTGAAGGGGCGCACGGCGTTCTCGTTGACCCTGTCAGAGCCGTCTCGTTTCACGCTTGCTATCCCGGGGCTGCGCCCCGGGCTACCCAAACGTTGGACCCCTCGGGCCCTCTGCATCGAGGATTCTCGTTCAGTTCGGGGCAACAATACCGCTCAGGGCAGCTTGCTCACGCCCAACTCCTTGAGCGTGGCCCGATCCTGATCGCTCCGGTCCACAAGCCGCTCCACTGCCGCCTCGTCCATCCAAGGCAGCTCCAGGAGCTTGCGACGCATCGAGTCGGGGAACGGCTTGTCCGCCCGCTCGTGCTTGGGCCGACTTCGCCAGGATCGGTGCATCCAGAAGTAATCTTCCGGCCGATTGCGGACCATGTTCTCGATGCCCAGCCTATACCGGGCGCTGAGATAGAACAGCGGGTCAGGCTGCGAGAAGTACTCGCTCGGCCGGATCACGTCCTCGATGTCGATCACGAAGCGGAAACCGTCACAATCGTCATAGAAACTCTGGCGTTCTGCGCCCGGCAGGTCTTCGGGATGTACCCGGCGGGCCTGACCCACGATGATGTTCGCTCGCGCCTGCATCGCCAGCAGCCCGACCGATTTGTATGTCGATGCCATGCGCCCGAAGAATGGCACGAACAAGCCTCTGTCGCCGCCATTTTGATCGGCGACAAACCCAATCCGATGCCCTTCGGCGAGGAGCCCCGGCAAGCGCTGCACCGCGCCAAACTTGTCAATCAGCCCGAGCCCTCGGGACTCTCGCGACTCGCGCACCCATCGGTCCAAGGGCTTGAGGTCAAGCGGGCGATACAGCGCGTGCAAAGGAATGTCGAGGATGCCCATCGTCGAGCCCAGGACCTCCCAGTTCCCGTTGTGTCCGGTGATCAGGATCAGAGGCGCTGGATCGAGCATTGTTTGCAGCGCGCGTCCCGCGTCTTCAAAGCGGATATGGCGCGACCATCCGTCATGGGTGAGCAATCGTGGGCTGAGCAACACCTCGCCCGCGAGCATGGCAAGATGCTCATAACACCCAATCGCGATCCGCTCGCGCCATTCGGCGGATGAATCGGGATAGGCGACCTCCAGATGCCGACGGGAGCGGTCCATGTGCTTGCGGCCCAGACGCGATTGGGCAAATCGGTTTCCGATCGCTCGCGCATGACGCATCACCGAACTCGGCGAGCCAAGCATGGGCACGGTCAGCGCCGAGCGGAACGCCCAGTAAACCGCGTGCTGAGCCGGAATGGGAAGATGATGGATTTTCAACGCCACGACCATAGCAAACGAGCCGGGGCTGGGCCCCGGCTCGCGGTGGAGAGCTGATTTGCTGACCTCTTACAGACCGAGCAAGGTCCGCAGCCGATTCTCGTTGAGGATCGGGATGCTCGTGGCCTCGGCGCGTCGCTGCAGTTCGTCGTAGCGATCGACCTCTTGGCTGAGGCGGATCCACTCCAACTGCACCTCCACCGGAGCGTCCGAACGAGGCTTGGGAGGCAAGAGCGGCCGGCTGCCGAGGACCAGGAAGTCCAGATCGCCAACGAGTTCCTGCGCGATCAGGCCACCCCAACTGCGGATCTGGGTCTGCACACCGTCGCGCTCAATCGGCGTCGGGCGACCGTCGCCGTTGGTGTCAAAGTTGCCGAAGACCAGCATCTTGTAGGTCTTGTTGGGGTCGTAGATCGGGTTGGCGATCGCATCACCCCGCACGACGGGGTTGCCGCGAGTCTCGCGGAGAATCCGGCAGGTGCTGGAGCTCTGGTCCACACGAATCACTTCGAGCACACCTTTGGGCGTCGGGTACTGGCCCGCGGCATTCGGCTTGATCGCCGAGCCGTCGGAGTAGATACCAAAGGTCATCCCGAGCATGACCTTGCTGTTCCGGCCTCGGTCGATCGTGGCGGTCCGCTGAGAAGCGTTGACAGAGATGACCTCGCCGTCGACGAGCGAAAACTCCGGGATGGCCAGCAGGCTCGTGCCGCGATTCTCGCCGCGAAGCACCTGCACCTGACCTTCCAGCACGAGCACACGCTCGTCCTTCTGGCTGATCTCCGATTGGAGCTCGGCGACCTTGGTGTCGCGCTCGGCGATGACCTCCTCGACGCGCTTGTTCATCGATGCTTCTGTCTGGTCCAGACGAGAGTGATAATCGCGTGTGCCATTCTCGAACTCGTTGATCGTGGCTTGCATCTCGCTTTGCTGCTGGCCCAACTGCTCGCGAAGCTGATCGACCGCGGCTTTCTGCTGGTTGAGCGAGTCGACCGCGCCGGTGAGCTCCTGGCTGATTTCATCGCGCAAGCCATTGAGCCGTTCGATCTCCAGTTTCTGCTGCTCGACCAGTTGCAGCAGTGGCGTGTCCTCGTCCAGTCGATCGATCCGCTCTTGGATCTTCTCGTACGTGGCGTTGGAAGAACCGCTGATCATCGCCATGGTGCGGCTGAGCCTGTCATCCATGTAGCCGAACACCGACTCGTTGCTCGCGACCGACTTGATCACGTTGGCCCGATCTCGCTCGCCCGCGCTTACGAACTGCTTGAGCTCATCACCCGCATCGGTGGCCTGCGCCTTCAGCCCATTGACCTGCCCGTAGAAGAACAAGGTGAGCACGAAGAAGACCAGCCAAAGCACGCCCAGGAAAACGGCAAAGGCAATTGCACCGCCGCCACTCGATCGAGAAGCCATATTTGGACTCCGCTGACAGGGACTCAAAACACGGGATTCGGGCGTCCGCCGGATCCCAGAAAGTACATCCACACCCACCGGTGACATCCAGACCGGCCCCGCCAGCGGTACGCGACCAGCCCCAGACCGGTTCCGGACACCCACGCGCAGGCGAGTAGCAAGTGTCGCGGCAGAACCCCTCCAGGTCAAGGGGCCGCTCAATATCCGCACCCCGATCGGCCTCTTCCGACATCATGCGGATCTCGACGCAGGCCTCTCCCAGGGGCGGAACCGCCCCTGGGACACACACCGAACATTGGGGGTTATCCCATTCTGTCTTTCACAACCTGACAAGGAGAATCCGCATGAACGCTCGAAAGAACGCATCCCTTGCATTGCTCTCAATCCTGGCATCAACAGGGGCGGCAGATGTCATCTACCAAGCAGATGATGGCACTCGTGAGGCACTGACCTTCTCAAGTGAAGGCAATCAGTTTCTCGTGGGCCACGCGTATCAGGCCGACCCCGCCGCGGCCCGGATCACCTCGGTCCAGTTCGGCATTGATGGAGGCGGCGAGTTTCAGGATGTTCGGGTTTTGCTCTATAACGATCCGACCAACGATG
>JAJDDL010000071.1 GCA_029260335.1 Phycisphaerales bacterium
ATGTTCTCGGCGATCGCGTCGAGGCGGTGGACGATGATCTCGCGCTCCATGGTGCTCGAACGCGTTGTTCGTCTGGTTGACAATGGCTCGTGTTGCAGGATGAGGCAATCGGAGGCGTCGATTCGGGCGGTCCAATCGGGGGCGATCCAGGCGGCGGTGGAGTCTTCGATGATGAGGGACGGGCCTTGGATCGTTGATTCAGACATGAGGTTCTCGCGCTCATGGAGTTTGACCTCGATCCAGCTCTGACCGTCATGGACTCGCCATGTCGATTGCTCCAGTTCAGGGGAGGACTGTGTCGAGCCTTGTGATTGCGGCTTCGGTTGTGATGATCGCGTGGAGGCGATGACTCGGCAGGACTCGATTTCAATGTCGAGGTTTCGTTGATCGCCAAAGAGCTCTGACGCTTTGACCCGGAACCGCTGATCGAGCGTTCTGAGATCGTGGGCATCGAGTTCAATCGTGGCTTGCTGACCAATGAATCGCAGACTGGCCTCGTGGCGTGCGTCTAGTTCGATATCGCCCTCGGCGTTGCGTATAGCAGTCTTTGCATGCTGATCCAACTCGGCGAAATCTCGGCCAAGTGATTGCAAGGCTTCGTGCAATGGTTGAAGTAGCTGCCGTTCGGCGATGCGCTCAATCGGAGCTGCGTCGACTCCAACGGCACTGAGCAGGCTTGCATTCCGCGGCACGAGCACGGTCTTGATGCCAAGGCGTTCGGCGATGGAGCACGCGTGCTGCGGGCCTGCGCCGCCGAAGGCAACGAGGGCGTAGCTGGCAGGGTCGTAGCCCTTGCGGATGGATATCTTGCGGATGGCTTCTGCCATGTGCTCGTCGGCGAGTTCGAGCAGGCCGACGAGGGCTTGCTCTTGGGTCAGGTGATCCGATGGCTCTGCGCCGGCGTTGAGCCGTTCCAGAAACGCGTCTGCCTGCGCTTGGGCGGCGGCGCAATTGAGCGGTATCTGGAATCTTGTGTCGACCAGCCTGCCGAGCAGGAGGTTGACGTCGGTGACGGTGAGTGGGCCTCCGGCGCCGTAGCACGCTGGCCCGGGGGATGCGCCCGCACTTTGGGGGCCGACGGTTGGACGCCCGTCGCACAGCCCGCAGATAGATCCGCCGCCGGCGGCGACTGTTTCGATTGCCACCGCGGGGCGAGCGATGCGAACGGTGCCGACCTCGTGAGAGTTGGTGCGTTCGACCTGAGAATCGATCCGGGCGACGTCGGTGCTCGTGCCGCCCATGTCAAACGAGATCGCGCGGTCGAAGCCGGCGGCTCGTCCGACCTTACGTGCGCCCATGACGCCCCCGGCAGGACCAGAGAGCAAGGCGTCGACTGCGCGAAAGGAATGCATGCCGCTCACACCGCCGGTGCTGGAGAGCACATGCCGATTGCCTTCGCCGAGGGAGTTCTCGACCGAGCGGAGGTATTCGTAGAGCACGGGCGAGAGCGCGGCCTCGACGCAGGTTGTTTGTGCTCGATTGAGCAGGTGAATCCTGCGGACGAGATCTGATGACCGCACGACTGTCGCGAATCCCTCTTCGAGCAGGATGCGTTCGAGATGCTGCTCGTGGTCGGGGTTCACGTGGGCGTGCATGAGCGCGATTGCGGCGATTTCGAGCCCAGCAGCGCGAGCCGCTCTAGCCGCGGCTCTTGCTCCCTCCGGATCAAACGGCCTGATAGCCTCGCCCGAAGCACTGAGGCGTTCTTTGACTTCAAAGGTGCTGCGGGTGATAGGCTCGGGCTTTTTGATGTGCAAGTCGAAGAGGTCGGGGCGGCGTTGGTCGCCGATCTCGAGCAAGTCGACGAAGCCGCGAGTGACGAACAGGGCGACTTGGGGATAGGCATGTTCGAGCAGGGCGTTGGTTGCGCGCGTGGTCGCGAGGCGAAGGGAGATCGGCGGAAGAGGCGTTCCGTGCGGAGTTGCGGTGATGATGCGGATGGCGACGAGCGGAGCGGGTTCGTCTGGCTTGATCTCCAGGATGCCGCGCGAATCGAGGGTGGCCTGGTCCTCAGGGCTCAGATCTGTCGCAAGTTGAACGACTCCTTGCTTGACGGACTCGATGCGGTGGAGAGCGCTAGTGCCTGGTATGGAGGCGTTGCAGCCGACAAAGAGCGCTGCGATCTGGGCGGCGTGTGGTTCTGAGAGCGCGATGTCGGAGTTGCTATTTGTTCCCCCACTGCTCACTGGGAATCGGAGGGTTCCATCGCTTAAGACCTTCTCGCGATGGAAGGTGCCGTCGGGGCTCCATGCGATGCAGTCTGTGAAGGTGCCGCCGGCGTCGATGCTGACACGCCAGGGCTTGGTCATGGTGCGACCGTGTCAGAGCGGGACAGTTCTGGTGGAGGCTTGGTCGCGAGGGACGCGAGCACATTGACGATGAACGCGAGTGCGAAGGCGAAGGTCAGGTTGTAGAGCTGGATGCCGCCGAGCAGGTTGTTGTCACCCAGCACTTTCCAAGCAACTGCGCCGAGGAATCCCGCGGCCATGCCTGCGACGCAACCCGCGTACGTTGCTCGCTTCCAGAGTAAGAGCAGTATGAGTTGTGGGCCGAACGATGCGCCGAGGATGGCCCAGCCGTAGGTGAGAACATATTGGTAAATGTTGATGTTCTGGTCGATGACGATGGCAGAGGCGATAACGCCTCCGAGAAGGACGGTGAGTCGGTTGATCCAGCCCTGGGACTTGCCGCGTCGGCCGCCGAAGCTCTTCTCGAATGCGTCGCGCGAAGCGGTGCTGGCGGCGACGATGAGTTGGCTATCGGCGGTGGAAGCGGCGGCCGAGAGCACGCCGGCGAGGATCATGCCCGCGAGGATGCCTGGCATGATCTGTGCCGCGGCTTGGAGCAGCGCGAGCTCCTTGTCCTGCATGCCGTCGGCGAGGAGCTCAGCCCCCCACGGCGCGCCGCCCTCTGCGATCGCGCGAACGAGCACGCCGGTGGCGATCGCGCCGCCCATCGTGAGCAGAGCCCATGAACACTGAATGACGCCCGAGCGGCGGATGTCCTTCTCATCGCGCACCGCCATAAGCCTGACGAGCACATGGGGCTGGCCCGGATAGCCGAGGTTGATGCCAAGAGCGCCAGAGCCGACGAGGAAGCCGAGGAGCCCCATGCCGCCAACATTCGGAAGCCAGCGTACGAGTTCGGGGTTGGCATCGCGGAGCGTTGCGATGATGTCGTCGGGGGCCTTGCCTGCGAACAGGATGTACGCGGGCATGCCGACCAGCGCGATGAGCATGAGGACG
Source organism: Phycisphaerales bacterium (assembly GCA_029260335.1). Taxonomy (GTDB): domain Bacteria; phylum Planctomycetota; class Phycisphaerae; order Phycisphaerales; family UBA1924; genus S146-42. The sequence goes on from JAJDDL010000071.1 coordinate 3,246, forward strand.
GCTTGCAACGCGTCGGTCCAGCACGCCGAGCGGAAGCCGCCCGAGACGGTGTAGGCCAGGACGATGGCGGCACCGATGACGACGCCGACTGGATAACTGATGCCCTCAAACGTGCCGGCGAATGCTTCGCCCGCCGCGGCCATCTGAGAAGCCACGTAGAGCACCATCGCCAAGAGAATGACCACGACGCTCATGAGTCGGAGAACCGGCAAGCGTTCTCTGAAGTGCATGCTCAGCAGGTCTGGAATGGTGATGGCGCCGAGTTCAGCCGAGCGGGATCTCATCTTGGAGGCGAGGAAGAACCAGTTGAACGCGACACCGAAGATGACGCCCGGGATGATCCAGAAGGCCCGGAGGCCGCTGCCGAAGGCCAGGCCAACGAGCCCCATGGTGACCCACGCCGAGGAGCCAGAGGCACCCGCCGAGAGCGCGGCGATCCAGGGCCCGAGCTTGCGGCCTGCTAAGAAATAGTCCTCGTCGTCGCCCTTGGTGGTTCTGCCCGCATACAGCCCGACCCCGATGATCAAGAGCGTGTACACGGCAAATGAGATCGCAATCGTCATGGCTCAGACGATACCCGATTCAGCGGTGCGGCACTTCGTCATCGAACGATTCGATTTCCATCTCGTGCTCGGCCTGACATGCCGGGCACAGGGCGTGGCGTTCGATCATGCGAACACAGGTGTTCCAGCGGAGGATGGCCTCGTCATCGCCGGCGGGAGCCTTGTCGATAGCCTGGGCGTACAAGTCCATAGCCTCGTTGACCGCGTCGTAGATCGCGGGCTTGGGGTACCCGGCGCAGAGCAGGGCTTTGCCGGCTCGCTCGCAGATGACGCCTTGGAAATACGTCCGCTCGTATTCAGACGAAATGCGTGGGAGCAGCTCGGAGGCCTCGCTTCGCATGGTCCGCAGGTCTCGTTCGAACTGATCGGTGAGCGAGAGCAGGAGCGTCTGGATCGCCTCCTGGTGATCGGGGACTACCTCCAGGACATCTCGGCAGATGCTCTCGGCTTCGCGAGGCTCATTCAAAAGCCGATATCGCTCGGCTCGCTCCATAGCCGCGGGCACTGCGCTTGCGTGGATCTTCCTCAGCTCTGCCATCGCTGACCTCCCGCTTGTTCGCCGCTACTTCTTCTTCGGCTTGAAGATACGGAACAGCTTGGTCAAGGGATCATAGAACTCATCGACGAGCCGCTCCTTGAGCGGGATAATCGCGTTGTCGGTGATCGTGATGTGCTCAGGGCACACTTTTGTGCAGCACTTGGTGATATTGCAATACCCGATGTTCTCCCGGTCTTTCAAGTCCTTGAGCCGGTCCTCGGTGTCCAATGGATGCATCTCGAGAGCCGCGGTGTAGACGTAGTGGCGAGGGCCGGCGAACTCGTCGTGCTTGTGGTGGTCGCGCAGGACATGGCACACGTCCTGGCACAGGAAGCACTCGATGCACTTGCGAAACTCCTGGACTCGCTCGACATCTTCTTGCTTGACGAGCCATTGGCCGTCTTCGGTGTCGGGCTTGCGAGGCTTGAACTTCTTAATTCGCTTCTTGACCTTGTAGTTCCACGAGACGTCGCTCACGAGATCGCGAATGCGAGGAAAGGCCCGGAGCGGCTCGATGGTGACGCCGGCGTCGAGGTCGAGATCGCTCAGGCGTGTCATGCACATGAGCGCGGGCTTGCCATTGACCTCGGCGCTGCAGCTGCCGCATTTGCCGGCTTTGCAGTTCCATCGGCAGGCGAGGTCGGGGGCGCTCTCGGCTTGGATCTGATGGACAGCGTCGAGGACGACCATGCCGGGGCCGACGTCGGTCGTGTACTCGTGGAGTTCGCCCGACTCGCCGGCTTCACCTCGACTGACCCGGAATGTCACCGCTTGGGTCTGCGCCATTAGGCTTGCTCCTCGATCACTTCACGCAACTCTGGACGCATCTCGGGGATTGTCTCCCGACGCACGTTCATCGATCCATCTTCGTTGCGTTTCAACACCGTGTTGTGGCGGGCGAACTCGTCGCTCTTGGCCGGATAATCCTCGCGGAAGTGTCCGCCGCGGCTTTCGCGCCGGTCCAGGGCCGATCGGGTGATCGCTTCGGAGACGGTGAGCAGATTCTTGAGATCCATCGCGGTGTGCCAGCCGGGGTTGTACTCGCGATTGCCGGGCGCGGTCGCGGTGGCGGCGCGAGCCCTGAGGCTAGCGATGCCGTCGACGGCCTTGGCCATGTCATTCTCGTTGCGCACAATGCCGACGTTTTCTTGCATCAGATCCTGGAGGTCTTGTTGGACGCGATAAGGATTCTCGCCGTCGCTTCGGGCCTCGTCCATGGGGGCGAGCGCTGAACGGATGGACTCTTCGACCTGAGCGTTATTGACGGTGCCTGAGCCCTTGTCCTTAACGAACGCCGCGGCATGCTCGCCAGCGCGTTTGCCGAAGACGACGAGATCGCTCAGGGAGTTGCCGCCGAGGCGGTTTGCGCCGTGGAGGCCCGCCGCGACCTCGCCTGCTGCGAAGAGCCCCGGAACCGTCGACATCTGCGTTTCGGGGTCGACGCGCACGCCGCCCATGACATAGTGCGTCGTCGGGCCAACTTCCATGGGCTCGGTCGTGATATCGATGCCGGCCAGTTCCTTGAACTGGTGGTACATGCTCGGCAGCTTCTTCTTGATGTGCTCCGGAGCGTTAGAGAGCTTCTCTTTGATCCAAGCGATGTCGAGGAAGACGCCGCCGTGGGGACTGCCTCGGCCCTCGCGGACCTCGTTGACGATGCATCGGGCGACGTGGTCGCGTGTCAGCAGTTCTGGCGGACGGCTGGCTTCCTTGTCGCCAATCACGTATCGCCAGCCTTCCTCGGCGTCCTTGGCGGTCTGGTTCTTGTAGTTGTCTGGTACATCGTCGAACATGAATCGACGGCCCTCGGAGTTGAGCAGTCGCCCGCCCTCGCCTCGCACGCCCTCGGTGACCAGGATGCCCTTGACGCTCGGCGGCCAGACCATGCCGGTCGGATGGAACTGGACGAACTCCATGTCG
>JAJDDL010000072.1 GCA_029260335.1 Phycisphaerales bacterium
CGGCGGAGGCCGTCGCGGCGGCTGGTAAGCCAACCACGGCTGCAAAGCCAACCGTTTGATCAGTAACTGATCAGCAACGACCGGGGCCCAATGGGCCCCGGTTTTTTGTTGCGCGCCCGTTGTGTCTTGTGCATCACATGCCCGACCGTCTGGAAGCGCGTCTACCAGGAAGGGCGTCTGCCGCTTCTACTTGTACTCTTCTCTCTCTCTTGTCCGCTACTTCAACTCAAGCACCGCCAGCACCGCCCGATGATCACTCGGCCATGCAAACCCAAGTCCCAGATCTTCCAGCGAAACATCACTGAACTCGCCGTTCTCGCCCACGACACTCGCGTCCATCACCCGCAGCTTCTTGACATACACAATGTCAATCCGATCCAGCACCTGCTCACCATAATCGCGCCGCCCTTTGGTCCCATCGGGATACGCCGGGGTCCACGTGATGCCGGGTTTGGCGACCTCATCGCGGTGCACCGACCGATACGCGTCGACGAGGCCATCGCGCGCGAGCCAGCTCGATCCGGCAAACCGGATCTTTGCGCGCAGCGGCGAGCCGGTTGGATTGTCCACCCATCTGTCCATGCCGTGCTCAGCAGAACGCTCGGTCCAGTCCAGATGCGACGGCTCGTTGAAATCGCCGGTGAGCACGATCGGAACACCGCTGGCAAGATGAGGTTCTAGCGCGTTTACTGTCTCTGCGTATCCCCTTGGCTCGGGCCCCTTGTCGTACATGGCGAGCATCATCTGTTCCAGATCGTCACGCTCCAAGTCGAACTTGTCGCCGGCGTCGTGCGCCATCTGCATGAGTTTCTGAATCTCATAAGGCGTGTACGGATACGGACGCCAATGGGCGTTGGCAATGGTGATCGAAGTTCCATCGAAGTTGATTTGCGCGAGATGAACCGTGCCCACAGGGTCGAGCGGTTTAAGCGGCAGGCGGCTATAGATGTTCCCGGCACGAGTCCAAGGCTCACCCAACGCTTCGAGCAATGCGTCCGAGCCCGAGTCTTCCTGCACGCCCACGACATCCATATCCAGCGCCTGGATAACCGCGGCGACCTCATCGAGCCGCGACGGCCCAAACTCCTCGGGTGTGAATCCGACGTTTGACGCATTCCCGCCGCCCTGGAGGATGTTGAATGAGAGCACTCGAAGTTGTGCGGCAGCGCTCGGGTCCTCTTGAGCAAATGCCGGCCTGATCAGGATCGTGCTCAGCGCGCCTACTGCAAAGGCAAGCAGTTTCATACCGTGTCCTCCTTGGGCACTCAAGCTTGGGCGATTCAAGCGAGAGCCGCCCTCGGCAATCATACTGTGACGGTTCAAGGCTCTCGGGTGATTCTCTGGCGAGTTCTGATTCGCCGGGCGTTCTCGATTACCGGTAGACTGCTCCCATGGGCAGAATCTCTGATCGCCTTGAGGAGTTGGGCATCGGGCTTGCAGAGCCGCACGCGCCGGTCGCCGACTATCTGCCATGCAAGTTGAGCGGGACGACGCTCTACGTCTCTGCGCGGGTCAGCCAGGCTCGGGGCGTGGTTGGCGCGGACCTGAAGATTCCAGAGGCCAAGGCCGCCGCTCGCGAGACGGCCCTGCATCTGCTCAGTATCATCCAGGCCGACATCGGCGATCTGGACCGAATCAAATCGATCGACATGGTCCGCGGCTTCGTGCGCTCGGCACCCACGTTCACCCAACAGCCCCTTGTCATCGACGGCGCTTCAGAAGTGCTCATCGAAATCTTCGGCGAGAACGGCAGGCACGCCCGAACCGCGACGGGCGCGGCTCAACTCCCCTTCGGAGCCGCTATTCAACTTGACATGATTCTGCAGTTGCGCGCGACCGTGCCCTGACCCAACTGCTCCACACTCCTACGAGCCCGAAGCGCAAGCGAGGTAGATGTATCCCGTGCGTTCAAGCCGAAGAAGAACCTCGGCGTCGGGCTTGCAAGAATCAAACAGAGGTCAACCACGATTGCATCACGCGTCGCGCTTCGCATCACGCATTCAAGCCGCCTGATCCGCCGTCGGCTGCTCTTCTTGCTCTGCGGTCGCCTGAGCCTTCTGAGCCTGGCGCTGCGCATGGCGGACATGTCGAGGCTGGGTGACCTTGGTCGCCAAACCCATCCATTGCAGGAGCTTGATGTTGAGATACGTCAGGTCCAACTCCCACCATTTGTGCCGATTAGACGCACTCGCCTGGTCGGCGTGATGGTTGTTGTGCCAGCCCTCGCCCACGGCGAGCAATGCCACGAGCCAGTTGTTCCGGCTTTGATCGTCGATGTCATGGTTGCGGTATCCGAACGTGTGCGTCACCGAGTTCACCGACCAGGTAATGTGCCAGATCGCGACAACACGCACGAACACGCCCCAGATCAACAAGCTTGCGGCCATCTGCAAGCCCCCGGCGATCACCGCACCCGGTGCCGCGCCGATAGCACCGATCGCAAAGCCCACCGCCCCAAAGAGCAGCACCTGGATGACAAAGTACCAGACCCAGTTGTACGACTTTTCGAGCCGCATGTAGAACGGGTCTTTCAGGACATCGGGCGCGTACTTGCCCAGGGTTGAGAGGCTGTGCGTGCTCGAGTTCTTCACGCAAAGCCAACCCACATGCGCCCACAAGAACGTCACCAGCGGCGTGTGCGGGTCTTCCTGATGATCCGAGTGCTGGTGGTGATACCGATGCACCGCGACCCACTTCGCGGGCGTGTCCTGCAGACAGCAAAGCGCGAGCACCACATACGCATGCTCAAGCCATTTCGGTAGCATGACCGCCCGATGCGTCAGCACGCGGTGATAGCACAGGTTGATGCTCTGGCCGAAGAAGAACACACCCACGACCATCGTGATGAGCCCCGTCCAACTGAACAGCCAAGGCAGCAGCGCGAACGCGGCAATCGCGTGCACGGTGCCAAGCGAAATGACGTAGTGCCAGTTGACTCGTGCGGGGACGATGCAATCGGGCAGTGGAAGGCGTTCTCGCGCGTGAGCCAAGGGAGTTCTCCGAGCCAACGCCCAGAGAAACCCCGGGGCAGCGCATATAGCTTATGCGACAGCCACGGCTCGCCAAATCGAGCGCCAGGGGAATTGTTTGTATCCGATGTCGGATTGTCGGTAAGAACACATCCGATTAATTCAGAATGGTCTTCGCACGCCGGTGAGATTGATATTCAATCTCACACCCCTGCGGTCCTGCAAGCCCGACGCGCGAGCAAGGTGACACCAGGTTCGTTCGAGTGCCCGCAACGCGACTCACCTGGAAGAGCACGACCTAGGCACTACCCCATGTGATAGAAAAACTCCTCCCGCGCCACCTTCCCGTCCTTAACGGTGTAGAGCCCGACCTCCTGCATCTGGAAGCGCTGCCCGGCCATCGGCCCGCTGTTGGGCGTCACATCGAGCTTGAAATGCACCGTGAACCGATCGTCGTGCGGATACGGCCCATCGACCTCACACGAGTGCACCTCGTTGCTCGATTCCCATTGCTCGGTCTTGCCGCGCACCGCGTCGAGCCCTCGCACCTCCCGGCCCTCGCCGGACAAGTCTTGAGCCTCGACACTCACGATGTCCTCGGCGTACACGGCCTCCAGCGCACCTCTGAAATCGCCGGCGCGGCACATCTCGACAAGCTTGTTTCCAACTTCAAATGCAGACATGAGAGCCTCCTTGAGTGGTTCATACCGCGAACCTCACGATACCGGTTTGCGAAGCTGTGTCAAGTTGAAAAATAGGCTTTTGTTCGGTGTGCCAAATCACCCAAACTTCTGCAACTAGAACCGATTGGATATCACCACCTCATCGAGCCCCAACTGCCCCGGCTTCGGCCAAGGGTCCTTCGTGCCCTTGCCGATCGCGACCATCGGCCCCATCGCGTGATCCGCCGGAAGGTTGATGAGCTGAGCAACCTTCTCGATATCAAACCCGATCATCGGGCACGAGTCGTAGCCCATGGCCTTCGCCGCGAGCATGAGCGTCATCATCGCCATGCCGATCGAACGCTGCGCCTCGTCGCGCTGCAGCTGCGTTCGCCCCTCGTGGAACGGACCCATCCAGCCGACCAAGAGCTCGGCAACCTCCTGCGGCGCGTTCTGCCAGTATCGCTCCGGCTGCTTCTGCCACGCCTGCACGTCCGCGGTCATCAGAATCAGAAGCGACGCGTCGGTCATCTGGGCCTGATCGTTGCCGTTCTCGCGAATCTGCTTGCGCAACGCCGGATCGTCGACGACAACAAACCGCCAGTGCTGAATATTGAAACTCGTCGGCGACTGGATCGCCGCTTCCAAGAGCTTGCTCTTCTCGGCGTCGCTCATCCGGTGATCCGGATCGAACCCCTTCATTGCCCTACGTGCATAAATAGCTTCAAACGTGTCCATACCGTTTCTCCTTGCCCCATCCACCGAGGCGAGGGTATCACCGCGCTAGGGCTGGAGCCATCGGCGGCACAGCAACGACCGGCGAGAGACTCAGCCTCCCGCGGCCTTCGCGGCATATCCCATCTTCTTGAGCTTCGCAACGATCGCGTCGCGATGGTCGCCCTGGATCACCAGGTCGTTCTCGGCGATGCCGCCGCCCGTCCCAAGAGACGTGCGAAGTTCCTTCAGCAAGGCCTTGAGATCGGTCGGCCCGCCCTCGGCCGTGCTCGACAGCTCGGTGACAACCGTGCACCACTTGCCCCGTCGTTTCTCTCGCCGGACACGCGGGTGAATGTCGGTTGGCAAAGAGAGCTCGCCCTCGGCAGTGCGGGGGCAGGTGCAACGACCGTCCCCATCCAGTGGTTTGCCGCAGTGCTTGCAGGTCACCGGTTGCTCGAGCGAGGTGCCATCGAAGAGTCCCATGGCTCTAGGGTATTCACAACTCTTCTACGGAGGTCACGGTTCGCAGCGTGGACTCTGCGAGCGACCGGATGCTCGTGAGCAAACTCTCAACAACCGATTGCTTGATTGGCCCCTCGATCGTCAGGTGAACTTCGCCATACGAGTCGATCACGCGCACGGGCACTCCATCAACAAGCACGGTGTGCACCCGCTCTAGGTCGTCCTCTTCATCCTCGTCAAAGCCCTCCCGTGTCAGCTCTGGCGAAAGCTCCAAGGGATACCCGAGATCTTCAAGAATCTCGCCGGTATACCAGTTCTGCATTTCTTGCATGGCATTCTCATCCGCGAAGTCCTCGTCGACCGCAACTCGAAACTGTCTCCATGACGACGTGTCTGTCATTTTGGTCCAGGTCCCAGTGGGAGTGTCTAGGTGGTAAACATCCAGGTTCTTCCGCCATCGTTCCTCACCGCCTTCATGCCGAAACACTGTCCCACCGGAAATCTCGATCGTGGTTCCATCATCCAAGAGACGTGCGCGGTGCTTGGAAATCCAGCCGGGCGAGTCCCCACGGAGTTCCGCAGCGCTCACACAAAGAGAAACGCAGTCAAGCAAGAGAACTTGGGTCGACTCTCCGCCGCGTTCGTCCGGATACCCGA
>JAJDDL010000073.1 GCA_029260335.1 Phycisphaerales bacterium
TCCAGGAGTCCATCGAGATAGAGCTCGAGCTGCTCTTGCATCTCCGGCGATTGTCCTGTCCTTGGATCACTCATCGCCGGCCCCCTGACGCCCGTTCGCGCGCGCTGTTCCCCCCAGCGATTCTCGCAACTTCCGTCTGGCCCGATGGACGTGGCTCATCGCCGTGCCTTCTGGTATATCGAGCAGTTCCGCGATCTCCTTGTATCCAAGTTCCATGGTCGTGCGGAGCAGGATGCACGCACGGGGGATCTGATCGAGCGTGTTGAGTGCGGCGACCAGATCGTCATCGAACGCACCCTGATCCGAATCCATCGCCCCCGCTCGATCGATGGGACAATCCTCGGGCGATTCACCCGCACCCGCATGGGCGTCCATGTCCTTGGGGTCCACGGGCGTCGTATCCTGGCGCATCCGCCGACGCCGCTCATTCAAAGCCGCGTATCGCACGATCTGGCCCATCCAGGCACCGAAGCTGGTGCCGGGCGTGAACTCATCGAGCTTGCCGAGCGCAATCACAGCGGCCTCCTGAACGAGATCGTCCGCCTGCGTTCTGTCACCCACGATCGCCAGGGCAATGCATCGAAGCTTGCCCGATACCTCGCCGAACAGGCGCGCGAACCGCTCGCGCGAGAGCTCCCGCGTCGGCGATGTATCCGCCCCACTCGCCGTGAAACCAGACATTCATCCTCCCGATGTCGCAAAGTCGCGATGTCATTGCATCGGCTCAGGCTCTGGGCCAGCCTTGGAAACGCCCCACTCGGACCTCAAGCGTTGAACCAGGCTCCTTGGAGCGGCCGCGTTCTCGCTTGTCAGTTGTACCGAATCGAGCCGTCGGTTGTTCCTGGAAGTTGAGCGCAAACCCGATTCTCTGATTTGAGCCGACCCATTTGGCTGAGAGTGCGTCCAAACCAACTCTCCGTCGAATCGATTGGTCGACTCGAATGCCAGACTCAAGAGTGAGCCGATCGGACTCCACAATCAGGGGTTTGGTAGGGCACTGAAACGCAACGAGCGGTTTTCCGAAGTGTTCGATGGGACCGCACCGACGGAGTCCCCAGGAGTTTCAGCATCGCCGCCCTCGCGGCATGTAGGCTCTGGCGAAGACCAGCAGCAGGCCCACGGAGGAGATTCATGACACGTCGAGCATTCACGCTAATCGAGCTGCTTGTCGTCATCGCGATCATCGCGACGCTCATGGGCATGCTCCTACCGGCGATCGGCGGGGCCCGCGAATCGGCCCGCCGACTGAGTTGCATGACCAACATGAGGAGCCTGGGCCAGGGCTTTGCGCTGTACATGGACAGCAACGACTACATCCTGCCCTATGTCCCCCCCTTGGGCACGGGCGGCCCCAGAGGGGACTTCAGCTTCGATTCTGATGAATACGAGATTGAGGACCTGTTCATCGCACTCCAGGACTACATCGATATCGCGGTGCCCATCAAGAAGCCGGGCGAACGCTACTACGAGTTTGTGAGCGAGGTCTTCCGATGTCCGTCAGACATCGCCGGCACGGATGAACAGACCGAGTTCGAGCCGCTTTGGCGCTCGGCGGGCACAAGCTACAACTACGACGCCGGGGCTTTGATGGTGGGCGTCGAGCTCTTCCGCATGAGCGACGACCCCGCCCGGTTCGTCACCAAGCTCTATGAGAATCGCCCGGATATTAAGGATGGATTCCCCGTGCTCTCTGATGGCGATGGCTGGCACAAGAAGAATCCAACCACGCCGAACGACGGCAAGAACGCGCTGTACTTCGGCGATTGGCACGTGGACTGGCATACCGGCGACGAGCTGTAGCTCACCCCCGAAAGAGGATCACCATGGACCCCCTGCTCATCAACGCCGACCAAGAGCCCATCGGTCGCAAGAAGCCCAACGGCTCGCGCGAATCGCTCAACCAATGGGGCGAGACCATCATCTACGGCCCGTGGCGCACACCCGATCGCCGCTGGATCTCCGGCTCCATCCTCGCGACCGCGCTGGTCATCACCGGCGTCTGGGCTTTCATGACCCTGCGCCCGATGCCCAAGCCCGATGCCGCAAACGACGGCATGGACCGGGTCTTCGGCTACGCGCTGCTCCGCAAGGAGTTCAACAACCTCCCGATCGAAGAACGCCTGGAACTGGTCGGCCAGATCGTCCAGCGCGTGAAGAACATGGACCAGTCCGACTCCCTGATGCTCGCGAGCTTCGCCGCTGGTATCCAAGGAGCCGCACGCGATCAGTTGCTCGAAAACACGTCCAAGCTCATGATGGACACCGCCGACATGATGGCGACCGATTACACGCAGGTCATGCCCGAGGATCGCGAGGAGTTCCTCGACGACGCGTTCATCCGGCTGACCGAGATCGCCGCGGCGATGGGTGGGGAAGAAATCGACGAGCCGCGCGAAGAACGTCTCGAAGAAGCAAGGTCCCAAGCAATGCGAGATGAGGAACAGCTGAAGGAACGTCCGATGTCCATGCGTCAGGCCGGCCGGGCCTTCAAGTTCATGGACGGCGACATGGGCCAGCACTCCTCGCCCCAGCAGCGCGGGCGGGTGACCGTGTTCATGCGCGACATGGTCCGCAACTTGCGTGGTCAGGATATCGCGACGGGCAAACCCAAGGGCGGCGGCTGATCTTACTGGATCTCGCGCCGTGACGGCTCGGCCCGCCGAGCTTCTCCTGCGGAGACCGTAAGCAGCCAGCCCAACTCAGCCGGCACGCAAACGCCCGCGCTATCGAAGCAATACCCAAAGCTCAGGTCAACGCGAAGCTGATCTCTCGCACTGACATCTCCGGCTTGAAGGGCAACTGCAATTGGGAGCTTCGGAGTCGCAAGTGTCTGCTGAGAGATCGTTGTCCGCTCGCCCTTGCGCTCGCGAACAACCCGAATCTGCATCGGATATTCCGCGTTCGGCTTGGCTCCGCTTGGGAGCCCGACATCAAGCGTGAGCTCAAACCCAGCCGCGACATCCACGTTGATGGTCTCGGCAACCAACTCCGAGTCACCATCGGTCTCGGCCTCTGAGTTGCTCAGCCCATCGATCACAACTTCTCGCCACCCGCGCCCCGGCACATCCACCATCACTACCCGATGATGATTGGTGTCGGCAATGAACAGTCGAGCCTCTCCGTCGCTCTCGAATGCGAGATCGATCCCCGCGGGTTCTGACAGCACAAGATCCATCGCCGAGTCCCCGCCGACCGAGCCATTGCCAAGCCATTGCCCCACCACGCGCTCGGTGGGGTTCAGGATCTTGATCTTGCTGTTGTACGTGTCGCACACAAATAGCCGATCGCCGGCATCTTGCGGCCAGACATCCACATCGAGCGGATGTTGCAGTCGCGCGTCGGGGTACAGGCCATCGATATCGCCAAAGTCGAACAACCCCGTGCCGATGAGCGTGAGGACGACGCCCGATGCACGCGTCTCGGCGAGATCCAACGTTCGGATCGCGCTTGTCTCGCTATCTGCAAAGTAGAGTTTCGTGCCGTCACTTGAGAGACCCATCCCCGAGGGCTGGGCGAGTTGGGCTTGTTCTGCCGGCCCATCGACGATGCTTTCGTAGCTGGAGCCGGCAAGGAATCGCGCAACATTGGTCTTGAGATTCAGATCCCAGAGCTGGTGCGTACCGGCCATCGCGATGAAGAGCGTCTTGGAATCTGCTGAGAGTTCCACATCCCAAGGCGAAGCCAGAGGCTGCTCGGCTCCCGCACGCCCGCCGCGACGGTCATAACCCTGCGTGCCCGAGCCCACAATGGTCGTAACCGCAAAGCTCTCCAGATCAATCTCACGAATCGCGTGGTTCTTTGTATCGGCGACGTACAAGACGCCAGCCGCAGCATCGAACGCCATCCCCTGCGGATCGTGGAACCCGGCAACGTCGGGCGGACCATCGACCAACCCGGCTCGGCCCGAGCCAACGATCTGCACGAGCTTGGACCGCCCTTCGCCATCGGGATACGTCGCGAGAATCACCCTGTCGTTCGACGAGTCCGCGATCGCAAGCCAGCCGCGATCACCTTCGCCCGAGGGCGGCAGGGCCTCGACCTTGCCCGGGTAGCGCAGGCCGCTTGCGCTGCGCACTTCGCTGTCCAGCTTGAATGAAACCCTTTCGCTCGCGAGCGTCTCGCTCACCTCGCCCTCATCGAGTGCCGCTCGGATCGCCTGATCCAATAGCACGCGATTGCCTTCGCCACTGGCGATCCCAAGCACGTTGCCATCAGCTCCGATGAGCACAAAGCTCGGCCAGGATCGCACGCCAAACTGGCCCCAGATCTGACGCCCGTCGTCGATCACCACCGGATGATGGATGTCGTAGCGCTGCATCGCATGCCGGACACTCTGGCGATCGCCTTCTTCTGCGAACTTCGCCGAGTGCACGCCAATGACGACGAACGGCTCATCCGCGTACTTCTCTTCCAGATACTCCAGATCCGGCAGCACGTGCATGCAATTGATACAGCAATACGTCCAAAAATCGAGCAGCACGACATGGCCCTTGAGCTCATCGCTGAATCGCAGCGGCCGGTCCGTATTCAACCATCCCAGGTTTGGCGCAAGCTCGGGCGCGGGCGGCCCACTCTGGGCCATCGCCTTGCTCCCCGAGAACATCGCCGGCACGATCGAGACCGTGATCAGCGCGATGACGAAGAACACGCCGAAGCGGACCGCCCTCTTTTTCCTGCCTGCCATGCATGTCTCCTGCCCTCATCGTACTTCGTCGGCGGTCGCGGGTTCAGATTCCATCTCAGAGCGGTTTGCTCTACACTGACCTCACGCGGGCCCTTTGGGGGGCTGCACAACTGCTTCCTGAAGGATTGAGAGATGCCCCACACCCGTCGCGAGTTCGTGAAATCCTCCGCCGCCCTCACCGCGGCCGCCTCCATCGCCCCCGCGAGCCTCCACGCCTACGTCGGCGGAAGCGATAGCCTGCGGATCGGCGTCGTCGGTGCCGGCGGGCGGGGCAAGGGTGCCTGCCGAGACAATCTGGTCAGCTCTGCGGGCGTCGAGCTCACCGCGATCGGCGATCTCACCATGGACCTCGCCCGCAACGCACGCGAAGCCCTGAAGCAGACCGAGGTGGGCGAGCAGGTCACGGTCTCCGACAACGCGCTCTTCGGCGGGCTCGACGCCTTCCGCGAAGTTATCAACCATCCCAAGGTCGACGTCGTAATCCTCACCACCTCGCCCGGCTTCCGCCCGATCCATCTCGCAGAAGCGGTGCGAGCGGGCAAGCATGTGTTCATGGAGAAGCCCGTCTGTGTCGATCCCGCCGGCTTCCGCTCGTGTCTCCATAGCGCGCGCATCGCCGACGAGAAGGGCCTGGTCTGCGTCGCCGGCACCATGTTCCGTCGCCAGAAGAGCTACATCGACGCGATTACCCAGATCGAACGCGGCGCGATCGGCGAACGCCTGAGTGGCACCGCTCGCTATTGCTCCCAGGGCATCTGGTGGCGCAAGCGCAAGCCGGGCATGAGCGACCTCGCTGCCCAGCTCTACAACTGGTACCACCATGTCTGGCTCAGCGGCGACCAGATCGTCGAGCAAGCCGTGCACAACATCGACGCGATCGTCTGGGCCATGGGAGGCCCGCCGAGCAGCGCCTACGGCAGCGGCGGCCAGTTCACGAGGCCCCAAGGCAGCGAGATCTACGACAACATGAACATCGACTTCAAGTGGGACGACGGCAGGGTGGTGTCGTTCAAGTGCCGCCAGATCCCAGGCTCCAAGCCCGACATCTCCAACATGATCGTCGGCACTGAGGGCGTCGCCCATGTGAACCCCGGCGGCTCCCGCGTCGTGCGCCACGATGGCGAACTCATAAGCGAGACCCCACACTCCGGGCCATACCCCTACGTGGGCGAGCACGCCGACATGATCCGCGCCATCCGCGATCGCGAGCACCTCAACGAGACGGTGCAAGTCGCGACGAGTTCACTGACTGCGGTCATGGGACGCCTGGCCGGGTACACGGGCCAGGAAGTGACCTGGGACTTCATGGCCAATGACTCGACGTTGAAGCTCATGCCCGATGAGTTGACCGAGGATTCGGTTGCACCGGAGCCGTATGTGCGGATTCCGGGCAGAACAAAGCTGTTGTAGTTCGATCATCATGAGTGGGTACTGGGTGCCATGGCCGCTGCTCTGAGCGGCTATGCGACTGCCCCATTGCTCGCGATGAGCCTGGATAAGGAAAAGACGCAGGAGCCACCCACATAGCCACCTAAGGGCGTCCATGGCACCCGTTACTCTCACTTGCTTGCATGCCCATCCAGCACCCCAAGCAAACTCCGCATCGACGTGAGATACCCCGTAAACGCCTCCCGCCCCTCGTCAGTCAGCGCGAACGAAGTGCGAGGCTTAGAGCCTTGAAACTCCTTGCTCGTCGTGATGTACCCGGCTTGCTCGAGTTTCTTGACGTGCGAGGAGAGATTGCCTCCGGTCATGCCCGTTTGAGCTTGCAAGAACACGAAGTCGGCCTCGTCCACAACCGCAAGACACGCGACGATGCTGAGCCGCGCGGGCTCGTGCAACAGCCTGTCGAGCGAAGCGACCGCCTTGGCATCAATCGGAAACGCGCGCATGCTCACTCCATCACCGAGTTGACGACCGGATACTCACGCACGAACTGAAGCATCAAACAGAGCCCGGTCCAGGTCGCGACGATCCCTCCGGCAAGCAACGCCCAGCCCGGGTGTGCATCCATCAGAATCACGACCACGCCGCCGATGATTAGAGCCGCCGCGTACACCAGGAATCGCGAGAGCCCGAGCATGATCGCGCCCCCGATCGCCATGAGTCCGACGAGCGCTGCGGGCAAGCCCGGCACAAGCGTGCGAGCCAGATCCGAATCCGCCGCGTCGCGTCGCAAGAAGTAGAAGCCGATCCCAATCCCAAGAGCCGCAACACCGATCGAGAGCATGATCCAATGAGCCATCCGGAGCTTCGCGCGACGCTCTTTGGCGAATCGCACATGCCCAATCCGCGGTTCGGTGATCTTTGAACGCAGAATCGGATAGAGCACAAACGCGAGCACCGGCGCAAGCGTCTGGCCCGCAGTTGGCCCGGTGAGCCAGAACACGCCAGTCACCACCAACGCGGCTCCCGCCGAGACATCCAGCGCCCCATCCATCCAGTTGCCCCTAAAGACCCTCGCTTCGAGATGTTTGGAGTTGCCGTCCATCGCTAGCGTCCTTCCCCGTTCCCAAACTGGCTCATTGCATAGTTTGCGACACAAACCTATTGGTGATACGGATTCAAGATCGCCGAGTTTCAGGTCTTTGACTTCGCCAGTAAGCGGATCACGTCCTATAACCACAAGGCCCCGCATGAGGGGTGCCATGGCGGCTGCTCTGAGCCGCTATGCGACAGCTCCGCAGCTCTCGATGAGCCTCAAAGACGACCGAATCCCAGGAACAAAACCCATAAAAGCCGCCTCGGGGCGGCCATGGCACCCGATCACTCTTCGCGGATCGCAGCGGCGAGATCGACGCCTACGCCGCCCTGTTCGATCACCTCGACTCGGCCACAACGCAAGTGCCCCACCAACGCCGCCATGTCCTC
>JAJDDL010000074.1 GCA_029260335.1 Phycisphaerales bacterium
ACGGCTCTGATTGGTGGAAGTACCGTTTCAACACGACCAGCCAGACCGGCGGGCGGTTCATTGACTACCAGAACATGGGTGTTGATGAGAACGGCATCTATGTCGCGGCTGACTACTTCGCGGGCGACGGCGACAACCGCATCCACATCTTCGACAAGGCACCGATGCTCAACGGCCAGACAACGACGATGGAGATCATTTCGACGTCGGCAGGATTCCGCTCGCTCGGCGCGGTGAATCACATTGATGACGACGCGCCGGCGCCGTACTTCGCAACCAGCTTCGGCAATAGCAACTCGCAGATCACGATTGATGCGGTGCGAGATCCGCTGAGCAATCCGACGCGAGTGAGCCGGACGATCTCGGTACCGGGCTATACCCAGCCCAACGGGGCGGCCCAGCAGGGCAGCAGCAACCGGATCTCGACGGTGGATCAGCGGATCAAGAACGGCGTGTATCGCAATGGTTCGCTCTGGCTCACCCACAACATCGGCATCGATGGCGTGACCCAGGTGCGGTTCTATGAGATCGCGATGAACGGCTGGCCCGAGAGCGGTGACAACCCTGCGCTTGTGCAGTCGGGCGAGATCGACCTTGGTGCTGGCGTCTACACGTTCTTTGGCGACCCGGGTGTGGATGATGACAACAACGTCGTGATCCAGTTCAATCGCTCGAGCTCCACCGAGTTTGTGAGTATCCAACGCACGTATCGATTGAATGACGACTCGCCCGGCACGGTTCGTGAGCCTGTGGAGGTGCAGTTCAGCACCAGCCCCGACAACTCAGGACGCTGGGGTGACTACACGGGCATGGATGAGGATCCGGCGAACCCGGGTGTGTTCTGGGGTCACGACGAGTACACGCGCAGCGGCTGGCGCACCTGGATCGGCCAGATCGACCTGGGCAGCGTCGTGCCGGTGATCGAGTTCGACTTCCCCAACGGGCTTCCCGATACCGTTGATCCTGATGGGCAGACGGTTCGCGTTGAGGTCGCCGGGACCGATCGGGGAGATCCCGAGCCCGGCACGGGCCGGCTGTTTGTGGATCTGGAGCGGGACGGTTCGTTCGTCGAGCTTGCGATGGATGAGGTTTCGCCCAACGTGTATGACGCGATGATCCCGGCTTCCACATGCCTGGAGACGATGGACTTTTACTTCGCGGCCGATACGACCGGGGGCGACACGGAAACCAGCCCTTCGCGGGCTCCTGAAGATGTGTACTCGGCGCTCTCACTTGGTGGCACGATCGTCGCGCTGTCAGATGACTTTGAGACCGACATGGGCTGGATTGCCGAGAACCTCGGCGCAACGCGCGGCGATTGGGATCGCGGCGTGCCGGTGGACGATCAGTCCTGGCCGCACGATCCGACGGCCGACGGTGACGGCAGCGGCAGTTGCTATGTCACGATGAACGCCGCGGGCAACAGCGATCTGGACGGCGGCAGCGTTCGGTTGACGAGCCCGTTGTTCGATATGACCAACGGGGACGGCTTCACAGTGGCATATCTTTACTATCTCAGGCTCACCCAGACCGGCGAGGATGGTTTGCGTGTCGAGGTTTCGGACAACGACCTGGCCGGACCCTGGAGGCAGGTTGCGGATCACACCACCGATGGTGGGGTCGCGTGGCGCACGCAAGTCATCACCCAGGATGAGCTGGTCGGCGCGGGAATCACGCCGAGTGATCGCATGCGGGTCCGGTTCACGGCACGGGATGTCGGCCAGGAGTCGATCGTCGAAGCCGGCGTGGATGGCTTTACGGTGACGGCGCTGACTTGTGATGACATCGGCGGATGTGCGGCGGACTTGGATGGCGACGGTGACGCCGACGCCGGGGACTTCTTCGCGTATCTCGATCTGTTCGCGTCGGGCGATTCAGGCGCGGATCTGGATGAGGATGGAGACATCGACGCGGACGACTTCTTCGCGTATCTCGATGTGTTCGCGAGCGGTTGCTAGGCCTTTTGGCTCAGCCCTGAGCATGGGGCTCAGCATTCAGTAACTTGCCCGGGCACGAGGCAACATGCTTCGTGCCCGGTTTTCTCATGTCGCCGCTCGGGCAGTGTTGCAGGGCTCGCGTGAGGACTAGATCGGCGATTCACGTTGGCGTTGGGGGATGCGGACTCCGAGGACCTCTTTCCGATTGGTGCATGCGAGGGATGGGTCAATCGGCATAGCCGGGAACCGCGAGTCAGCGCATCTTGTAACAATGGGAAGGCGTTGGGCGCGCGCAACCCCGTTTTGCGATCAGGATGCGAAAAGGACTCAACGACCAAGCCGCGGACGAGTATGGTGGAACCAGGGATTCTCAGCAGGGAGATTGCAGCCATGGGACAACGGATGAACACGTACGGCACGGCCGCGATTCTCGCGGGGATCGTTGGAGTCGCGCAAGGCCAGGTGACGCCTGAGCCGACCGGCAAGCCCGGCCAGCCCAGAACCCAAGGTGAACAGGTGGATCAGTTGCCCGGGGACAAGCCTGTGCGGACGGGGCCCTCGGGGTTGTTCCCTGCCGGGCCGTTCATGAGCATCCAGGCGAATGTGGATGGCAACGGGAACAACGTGATCGGCGATGCGGCCAATGAGCCGAGCATCGGGGTGGACCCGCTTGCGCCGAATCGCATCGTGGTCGGGTGGCGACAGTTCGACACGATCAACTCGAACTTTCGCGAGGCGGGGTTCAGTTCGAGTATTGACGGCGGGCGGACGTGGTCGGGCATGGGCGAGATTGAATCGGGGATCTTCCGGTCTGATCCGGTTGTAAAGTTCGATGATGAGGGCAACGCGTACTACGCAAGCCTGACGATCACCAATCAGAACGAGTTTCTCAACGACACGTTTATCTCGACCGACGGCGGGCAGACTTGGCCCACCAAGAGTTTCGCGTTCGGCGGCGACAAGCTCTGGTTTGCGATCGACGACTTCACACACAACGGGCCGGCGAAGATCTATCAAGGGTGGAACATCGCTGGCAACGAGTTCTTCCCGAATCAGTTCAATCGCTCGCTCGACGGCGGTTTCACGTTCACGCAACCGACCGAGTATGACCCGGGCACCTCGCGCCAACCGACGTTCGGGCAGGTTGCGGTCGGGCCGGATGGCGCGGTGTACGTCGTGGGCGGCTGGAATGGCGGGCCGGGTGACATTTTGTGGATCGCCCGATCGGACGATGCGCAAGATCCCAACGTGAACACGCCCACGTTCAGTATCGCGACGATCGACCTGTCGGGCGGCGCCGGGTTTGCGTTCTTTGGCGGCAACGGCTCGCCCAACCCGCAAGGCCTACTCGCGCAGGCCAACATTTCGGTCGATCCGTCGAGCGGGGATGTGATCGTGGTCGTGCCGACGTTTGGTATCTTCTCGGGCGGGAGCGTCAACGTCACGATGTTCAAGAGCACCGACCGGGGCGACACTTGGGGCGCGCCGGTGCGATGCAACGACGAGACCTCGGGCGTATGGAACTGGTTCGGCACGATGAGCTGTGCGCCCAACGGGCGGATCGACGTGGTGCTCAACAGCAATCGCGACAACCCGAACAGCGCTCGCCAGAACAAGAGCTACTACACGTTCAGCGCCGATGGCGGACAGACCTGGTCGGATGATCAGGAGATCTCGCCTCAATGGGATTCGCATATCGGCTGGCCGCAGCAGAACAAGATCGGGGACTACTACGACATGATCTCCGACGCGGTCGGCGCACACCTGATATACGCGACGACGCTCAACGGCGAGCAGGATCTGTACTACATGCGGATCAACGACTACGACTGCGATGGCAACGGCGTGGGCGATGGCGACGACATCGACAACGGCGATGCGCAGGACTGCAACGCGAACGGGATTCCGGACTTGTGCGAGATCGCGGCGGGCGCGGTCGAGGACACCAATGGCGATGGCGTGCCGGACGCGTGCGAGACCTGCGTCGCGGATCTGGATTGCGATGGCGATTCCGACGCCGACGACTTCTTCGCGTTCCTCGATCTGTTCGCGGCCGATGATCCGGACGCAGACCTTGACGCTGATGGCGATACCGACGCGGACGACTTCTTCCTGTTCCTCGATCTGTTTGTCGCGTGCTAAACCGGCCGAGCGGGCAGAAGAACGTTTGGAAACGATGAGGCGTGGACCCGGTGATCTCGGGTCCACGCCTTTGTTCTCTGGCTCGCCGGGGTGTAGAGCTGGTGCTCTTACCGGATAATTCATGGACCGAGAATGCCTGGTGCGTTAGATTCCAGCCGGGAATCGGCACTTCTCACGGCCCTTTTGCGTTGCAGGGGCCTGTGGGTGTGCGGACGTTGTAATATGAAAAGCGGATCGGACCCTGATATTATCCGTACAAATATACTTATGCCTTCGACAGACAGCCGCCGAGG